>JBEIPE010000028.1:0-15062 GCA_040377215.1 Halobacteriovoraceae bacterium | reverse complement strand
TTCTATTCCCAAATAAATCTGAGAAAAAATCGGTGCTGATCTTACGACAACCTGATTACTAAAACGGGATACTTTCTCATCTTGATCCGAATGTCCGAAGACACTCGAAACTTAAACTCTATTTGAATGGAAAAGAACAAACTTCCCCTCTAGGTTTGACCCTAGTTTTTCTCTCAGCAAGTGCGAGGAAATAAGTGCGGAAGTGAGGTGTGAGATTATTCGCCAGCGATAATTTCGTCAAGCAAGAAAAAGTTGGAAAGTGAAAAAAAAAGGGCCCTCGAAAGGGCCCTCATATTATCCAATAAAATGCCATTAGCTCCTGAGTGGGAAGCCCGCCTTTTCGAGGGTTTGAACCACTTGTTTCTCAGCTTCCGACAAAAATTCTGCAGTTAACGTTGCGGCCGGATCTTCAAACACGGTGCGTAGAGTGATCGATTTTTGAGATTCTGAGAATGCATAAACTCCCAAAATGCTCGCTGACTTCAATTGTTTGAGTTTCAAACCACTCAAGGCCTTCAAAACATCTGCAGCGGGAACATCACTCGATGCTGTGACTGAAACATCGAAACTAGAAGAGGGAAATTTCGCAATCGGTGCGTATTTCGTCTTATCTTTTGCCTCACGATTCTCAAAATCAGTGAGATCAATCACCACAAAACTGAAGAAGCCTTTCGCTTTGAATTCCTTCATCGCGAGCGGATGAACTGTCGTCGCTGCCCCATGGAACTTTCCTTGAATGCGAATGTTCACATATTCGTGAGGGTGAGAGCCGATCCATTCATAGGGTACAAGAGTATTGGGGAACTTTTCTTGCTTGAGTGACAGCTCTGCTGAAAGCCCAAGAGTGCCCAAAAGTTTTTCAGTGTGATTAAGCAGCTCAGTGAAGCGGCTCTGCTCACGTGAATAGAGACCTAGGAATAAGCACGAGCGCTCATTCTCGTAACCCAAGTAGGCACGACCATACTCATAGAAAGCGAAGTCACTGTAGTTCTTTTGATTCTCGGCCATGATAGCAAGCGCAGAAGGAACAACAGACGGACGCATACGATCTTGGTCTTGCGACAAAGCATTTACGAGCACGAGTTTGTTGTGATCACCAGGCCATTGCGCTTTCTTAAGAAGGTCAGCACCCACGAGAGGATACGTCATGACCTCTAGGGCCTTCGCCTCAAGCACCATGAAGTCCTGAATGCGGCGGAGAAGAACTTTTCCTGGCGCTAAGCGAACCGGACGAACAGGAAGAAGTGGCGATTTAGGCACGATATTGTCGTAACCGATCATACGGCCGATCTCTTCGACGAGATCATCCACGCAAGAGATGTCTTTGGTTGTGCGCCAGGTAGGAACGATCACTTTAAAGTCATCGCCTTTGACCGTGACGTCGAAATCGAGCGCGCGGAAGTAGTTTTCAAGGCGAGAAACAGGAAGATCTTCACCCAATACTTTTGTAATACGAGTGCGGTTGAACTCAAGAGTCACCGGTTTTGCTAAAGTAGCTTCTCGTTGCCATGTCTGCTGTCCGCCAACAACCTTAGCGCCTGGGTTGAGCTGAAGAATGAGTTCTACCAAACGCAAGAGTGTTCGTTGGCACTGATGAGAATCGAGTGTCTTCTCGTAACGTTGAGACGAATCTGAGCGCAAACCTAGGCGCACAGAGGTCTTGCGAACTTCTGAAGGATCCCAATTAGCAACCTCAACGAAAACGTTCGTGGTTGAATCAATCACTCCACTTGCCTCGCCGCCCATGATGCCAGCGAGAACTGTTGTGCCTTGTTCGTCGGCGATGACAGTATCATGGGCTATGAGTGACCGCTCTTGCCCGTCGAGAGTTTTGAATTTGCCGTCGGTCTGTTGGCGGCGAATAGTAAGCTTTTTGCCGTTGATGCGATCGGCATCAAAGATGTGGTTCGGCATCCCAAGTTCAGTCATGACGTAGTTTGAGATATCCACGAGGCTATTAATCGGACGAAGACCCACGGCCGTGAGGCGACGCTGCATCCAGTCCGGTGACTGGCCAACTTTGACGCCACTGATATTAAGGCCAGAGTAAGCCCAGCAAGCACAGTCATCGCTTACAGTGAAGGTCACAGGGCCGTTACCCGAACCGATATGGGCGAGCTGTTTCTTCTCCCAAGTTGAGTCGTAAGGAGTTTTGAGCTTCTTTTCATGGGCGGCTGCGAACTCACGCGCCAGACCGTAGTGACCCCACAAGTCCGGACGATGCGTGAGAGATTTATTATCAACCTCGAGAATCACATCGGCTTTCTGCTTGGTGTAGGCAGCGAACTTCGTACCGATGGAAGCATCGGCCGGCAGTTCCATCAAACCATCTACACCTTCGCCCAAACCCAGTTCAGTTGAAGAACAGAGCATGCCGTCAGAGAGAATACCGCGAATCTTTTTAGGTTCGAGAGTCAAACCACTGGGAAGGGTTGTTCCGACCGGAGCGTAGAAAACCTTCATGCCCTCTTTCACGTTGGGAGCGCCACACACCACTTCGCGAGTACCAGCACCCGTCTCAAACGTGACAAGGTTGAGCTTATCGGCTTCAGGGTGTGGTTTTTTGCTTAAGACCTGGACGATTTGTACGTTCTCGAGCCCTTGCCCGGAAACAATCACGCCTTCAACTTCCGCAGTTGTGAGAGTAAAGCGCGATGCCAGCTCTTTAGGTGGCATATCTGGGATTTCAACAAAGTCTTTGATCCAATCGAGTGAAATTAACATAGGGCCTCTTAGAACGTTTTGAATTGTGAGTTGAAACGAAGGTCGCCGCCATGGATGAGACGAATGTCATCTATCCCATAGCGCATCATCACCAAGCGATCGAGGCCAAGGCCAAAAGCGAAACCGTTGTATTTGTCCGGATCGATGCCGCCGGCCTTCAGTACGTTCGGGTGAACCATGCCACATGGGAGAAGCTCAACCCAGCCGACTTGCTTACAAACTGAGCAGCCCTTGCCGCCGCAGATGAGGCATTTAATATCGAGCTCAAAGCCAGGTTCAACGAAGGGGAAGAAGCCCGGACGAAGGCGAACTTCAACATCACGCTTGAAGATTTCAGAGAGCAACGTCTTCATGAAGTAAATCAAGTGACCGACAGACACGTCCTCACCCACCATCATCCCTTCCAACTGGTGGAAGCACATTTCGTGTGAGGCATCGGTACGCTCGCAACGGAATACCTTTCCGGGGCCCACGAAGCGGAATGGTGGCTTGCGCGTTTTCATGCCGCGGACTTGAATCGTTGAAGTATGCGTGCGCAGGAGATGCTTCTTATCTTCAAACCAGAAGGTATCTTGCATATCGCGCGCGGGGTGAGTCGCTGGAATGTTGAGGGCTTCAAAGTTGTGCCACTCATCTTCAATGTGCGGACCATCGAGGACCTCAAAGCCCATGGACAAGAAAATATCTTCGATCTCGCGCTGGACGATGGTCACTGGGTGCATACCGGCGGCCTGAAGACCTCTCTCCATCACAGCGTCACGCAAAGAGAAGTCTGATTTATTTTTAAGTAAGGTCTCGTTGATTTCAGCAGCTTCAAGAGTGGTGATCTTAGCACTTACGAGCTCTTCAATTTGGGTTTTGGCCACGTTGGCTTCAGCACCGAGAGTTTTACGCTGTTCTGGTGTGGCGTCTTTCAGGCCTTTGAGGATTTCTGAAAGTGCTCCCTGCTTACCCAAAATCTGTGCTTTGAGATTGAGTACGTCAGCGACTTTTGTGGTCGCGGCGAGCTGTTGTTTGAACTGATCGAGAATCTCATTAATCGAAGCCATGTTATTTACTTCCTAGGCCCTGGGCCAAGTTTTGGTAGAATTTTTCTAGTTCAGGAATCGAGCACAACGCCGTTCCGCGTTTACCGACCACGACACCTGCTGCGCAGTTACCGATCCAAGCCGCTTCTTCCAACGTTGCACCCGCAAGTAGTGATGCTGTGATCGCGGAGATGGCGGTATCACCGGCACCAGAGACATCAAACACCTCATTAGCGGCGGTTGGGATCACTTTCATTTTGCCATCGGCTTCCGTGTCAATCATCGCCATCCCTTCAGGGCCTAGCGTGATAATAACTTTTTTCAATAAGAGCTTATCAATCAAGATGCGAGCAATCGTTTCTACATTGCGCTCTTTGAAGTGACCTAAAGCTTCCGCCATAATGTGGGCTTCCGTGAGGTTAGGCTTTAGAAGATGTGCGCCTTTGTACCAAATCGGAGGTGTTGTGCGTGACGGATCGACGGTGACGAGTTTGCCAGCGTCGGTAAAAGCTTTAATGGTATGAGCAATCAGTTCTTGGCCAAGTAAACCTTTGCCGTAATCCTCTATGATCACACCTGAGTGCTCTGATGAGAATTCAGACAAGCGTGTTTTGAATTTCTGTAAGACATCGGTGCTAAGAGCGTGACGGCTTTCGTAATCTACACGGCAGATCTGTTGAGTGGCCGTTGTCACGCGCTCTTTGTAAGTCGTCATGCGAGATGCATCACGAACCAAGCCCCAAGTTTTAAGACCGCGCTCTTCCAAAAGTGTTTCTAAAAGATTGGCACGCGTATCTTCGCCCACGACACCACACAATGTTGAAGCGACGGTGAGGCTCTTCAAGTTGTCCGAGACGTTGGCGGCGAGACCGAGCTTATTCCACTCTTTGCTCACTTCTAAAACGGGAACGGGAGCTTCCGGAGAAATGCGTTTCACATCGCCATGGGTGTATTTATCTATGCCCACATCTCCGATGACGAGTACGGGAGTGAGAGTTTGGAATTTTGAGATGAGTTCTTTAAAGCGAACAGCTGCGGGCAAACGGCTCATGCAACTCCCTTGCGTTTCTTCCATTCGTTAACAATCAAATCCACAATCTGAGGAATGCTTTTTCCTGTCGTGTCCACCTCAACGGCATCTGCTGCCCGCTTGAGTGGTGCAATCGCACGAGTCATGTCTTGATGATCCCGTTCTTCGATGTCAGCAAGCACTGTCTCGAAATCTAAGCTCTCTTCGCCCCTAGACTGCAGCTCACCCAAGCGACGTTGGGCGCGTTCTTTCGAGGAGGCCGTGAGGTAGCATTTCAAAACGGCGTTAGGAAAAATCACGGTACCAATGTCACGGCCATCAAGGATAGCGGAACGATTTTTCACAATATCACGCTGCCATTGCGCCAAGAATGTACGAATAACTTCGTGCTTCGAAACTTGCGATGCCAGACGAGAAACATGATGCTCGCGGATTCGATCGGTCAGATTGAGATTATCTAACTCAACGAGAACCCCAGGGCCAACATCATAGGAAAAGCGATGATCGTGAAAGAACTGGCGGATTTGCTGCTCTTGTTCGCTCGAAAGGGTCTCTTGGGTAAAGTCGATGCCTAGGTGCTGAAGAGCAAACGCTACCGAACGGAACATGGCACCCGTATCGATATAGGTTAGGCCTAATTGCTGAGCCACGAGCTTAGCGACCGTTGATTTTCCCGAGCCCGAAGGGCCATCTAGAGCGATGACTGGATCTTTATGAGTCATGAGGTACCTTCACAATGGACCTCATGATAAGCGATTGATTTCTACAGGGCCATTAAATCGAACGTAAAAACCCGAAATGTGGAGTGAGCATGAGTGTAGCGAAAGCCTCAGGCAGCAAAATTTTAAGTAAGATGGGGTTCAGTCGGTGCTCGTTATGACTTGGAGCTTCCAAAAGATGAACTCCCTCTGACCAAGCAGGATACTTTATCGGCGCACCGGCCTGTCCTTCCATGAGTAAAGAGAAGGCCATGAGTTCTTGTGGGCTCAATTTTGAAAGCACAGGCTTCAGTTCTTGGAAAAATTGCAGTTCACGCTGGAGATCAAAAGATGCAAAGCCATCGCCTTGAGATTTCTGCTGCTGAATTTGCTCAACGAGAGATCGTCTCTCAAGAATGAGCTTGAAAATCTGTTGGTTGAGATCGCGAAGACTGTCTCGCAACTCGCCTAGCTTAGTATTGCTGGCTGACGAAGGAGACGTTGGCATTGTGGCTCAGGTTCTTAGTGATGTGGATGTACGCTTCCATCACCTTATTCAGGTAGTGGTTCTGACGTCCAACGGGTTGGTTGGTGCGAAGACGTTCTTTGGTCCAAGAAGGCCCCATGTTATAGGCCACAGTTGCATGGAAATGGTTATGGTCAAAGCTCACCAACAACGTCTTAAGATAGAAGATTCCGACCTCAAGATTGCGAAGCTTTTTTACCAGCAGATGGTAACCCATCTCATTATAAGCTTCTGGATAAATAGTTGCGAGGTAGTCTTCTCCGCGGTCTGATTCAAGGGCGATGTTCTGCTCTTTCATCTGTGTCATCAAGTGGGCATAGGTCTCAGGCATTACCTGCATAAGACCTTGGGCCCCCTTCTTACTGGTGGCTTTAAATTTAAAGTGAGATTCAGTCCACATAACCGAGAGGACCCAGAAAGGATCCACTTCGTGCTTCTCACACAGAGTCAGCACCGGACGAATAACTTTTTGAACTTTGGACTGTAGTTTAACCGGAAAGACCTGTACCACGCGTGATTCAGCTTCTTCCGTTGAGCTCGTTGTAAATAAGCTGAGATCACCTACGAAAAACCCCAAGGCATTGCCGCGGAAACGGTAAGACTTATGACGCTTAAAGGACAAGACGTCCGGGTAGAGGCTTTTGAGAGCAAACGCCCCAAACAGCATCAATGAGAACAACGGTATTTTGTAGGCTTCCCAGTTGGCCGGCCAACGCCACAACCTTTTGGGTGGGGCGCTAGGAACGGTTCCCAGGGCGACTTCGCTTTTGGCTTTCGTCATCCTAAACCTCTACCTTAGGGGTTTCTTAAATGGCAAATTCGCTTGACCAAGGACCCACCCCTCTCCCACGATAAGGTGTAAAAACTACGTTACCACCACCCCCATCTCGACCAAAATTCGAGGGATTATGTCACACAACAAATTATCTCTAGAGCAGTCCGCCTATCTTCTCCAACATGCTGAGAATCCAATCGAATGGTGGCCGTACACTGAAGAAGCCCTTAAAAAGGCGAAGGAACTCGATCGCCCCATCTTTCTGTCGATCGGCTATTCCTCATGCCATTGGTGCCATGTCATGGCCCATGAATCGTTCGAAGATAAGACTACTGCCGAACTCCTAAACAAAGACTTCATCTGCATAAAGGTCGACCGCGAAGAGCATCCCCATATTGACCACCTCTACCAAAACGTAGCGGCGGCAGCCACTGGCCGTGGTGGTTGGCCGCTCAGCGTTTTCCTGACCCCGGACCAAAACCCGTACTTTGTCGGGACCTATTTCCCTAAAGTCGGTCGCCAAGGCATGCCTTCCTTCACAGAAGTCGTGACCCATCTCAAGGGCGTTTTTAAAGACAATCGTGCACAGGCCGAGGAACAAGGAAAAACCATTCTTGCTGAGATCGGCAAACCGCCTAAGCTCGAAAAGAAAGTTCAATTCGAAGGTCACTTCCCAGGTCCCGCAGCGATCATGAATGCGCTACAGAACTACGCTGACAAAACTAATGGTGGCTACGGACAAGCGCCGAAGTTCCCTCATTTTTCATTTTTGGAGTGGGCAGCAGAACAAATCCTGGAAGGAATGATTCCCCAAGAACTCGGCCAGCACGTCGTGGACACAGTCGAGAAAATGATGATGGGTGGTTTGTATGATCATGTGAAGGGCGGCATACACCGCTACTCAACTGATGCCACTTGGATGGTTCCGCACTTTGAAAAGATGCTCTACGACCAAGCGGGCCTTCTCAAAGTGCTCGCTAAAATGACTCCGTTCTATCCTTCACCACTTCTTTATGATGGGATTCTGCAAACCCTCGAGTATCTCGAATCAGAAATGGTCTCCGATCAAGAGCACTTCATGTCCGCGCAAGACGCTGACTCGGAAGGACAAGAAGGCCTCTACTTCACATTCACTCGTGAAGAATTCGTTAACACACTTAAGAACGACGAAACTCTCGGCGAGTACAATCCTGAGTGGGAAAAATGGTTCCGCATGACGGACGCTGGCAACTTTGAGAAAGGCCTGTGTGTTGTTTCACTTGATCCCGCTCACAAACCTGCTTACTACTCACCAGAAGGCTGGGAAGTGGTTCGTAAGATTCGCCACGCACTCCTCGAGGAGCGCAAAATGCGCATCCCACCGGCGACAGATCGCAAGGGAATTGCCAGCTGGAACTTCATGCTACTAAATGCTCTTTGTGATGTGATTCAGTACAGCCGCGTGCCGGCCATCACTCAACAAGCTTTGCGCTTACTCCACAAAGTCATCGAGGGTGTGTCGAATACATTCATCGCTGTTGATAAGAATGATCGTCATGTTCTGAAGCACACTACGACCAATGCCAAAGCTCCGCTCTACCTAGAAGATTACGTACAATTCTGTGACTGCCAGTTGCGACTCTATGAAGTCACCAGCACTGAGGTTTTCTTGACCAATGCTCGTGAAACGATGAATTTCATTCGTCGCGAGTTCTGCAAAGAGAAGGAGCCGTCTCTCACCGCCATTGCACAAGGTGAGTTTATGCGTGCCCCGCTGAGTGATCAGTCATTCCGTTCATCTCTGGCGACTTTAGTCATCACCAGTACTCGTTTGTCAGTGCTTTATCCTGAATATCACCCAAAAGAGTTTTGGGGAGAAAAGATGGATGAGTGGATTCAACTCGCCCTTTCAAACCCGATCGCCCACGGCGAAGCCTTGCGCGCCTTCACCTACCCAATGGATATTTACCGCAAAGTAGAAGTCCCGCGTGCCTGGGTCAATGATGAAGAATTCCAACGACTGCGCTCCCACTTCTTGGGCCGCTTTGTGATTTGTTATCACGATCGCGAAGATGAGCAGTGGCAAGTTTGTAACCGCACTTCGTGTGAGAAAATGGACACGGGTCTCAATTCATTGCTCGAGACTTTTGCGAATACGGACGCAGAAGTTCAGTGAAGCCACTGGCAGGACTCAAGGTCCTTGATCTTTCTCAGCGACTGCCTGGGCCTTTGGCCGGCATGTTGCTGGCAGATCTGGGTGCTGACGTTGTTAAGGTTGAAGACAGCACCTTCCGCGATGCTTTTCTCGAACAAGGGCTGTCGCACTTTGATGATAGTTTTGTGGAATGGTACGGTGAACTCAACGGCAAGAAACGTCTGTTGCGTGTTGATTTCAAAGCTCCGGAGACTCACACCCTCCTGCAAAAAGAAATCGCCAACTGCGACATTATCTTGCATGGACTACCGAGCAAGATCGCCCAACCTTTGGGTCTTTCTCCCGAACAACTTAAGCAGTCCCCACGAGCTTTGGCCGTGCTAGAGATAGGCGCTTCCGAGCAGCACAAATCGGCCATGCATGACCTCAATGCGCTGGCAGAAGCCGGTTTTCTGAACCTCCATGTGGCCGGCCAAACGGAATCCCCCCTGGCGCCACCTTTTCTACCTGTAGCAGGGATTAGCTTTGGTCAGCAAATCGCGCTCACCGCATTGGCCTTGCACCGCCAGGCACAACAAGAGGGAAAACCCGCGATTTCCAAGGTTTTTCTGTATGATGAAATCATCAAAGTCTATCGCCCCTTCTGGACCAAGAAGTTACGAGAGCAAAACAGAACAAAATTCCTGCATAACGGTATTTACCCGTGCTACGCTCTCTACCGAAATAAGGACGGTGATTGGCTCGCCGTCGCTGCCGTGGAAGAAAAGTTCTGGCGGGAATTTATCGAACTCTTGAAAATCAACCTTCAAGAATCTGATCGGTTCTCAACCAAACCCGAAGTTTTCCAAAGCGTCGCCCAGTCCATCAAAGCTCGCTCGACCGCAGAGTTAGAAGGATTGCTTAAAAATAAAGATATATGCGTGTCGTTGATCAGGTTAAATCCCTGAGCCTAGGAGTTCCCATGAGCAGACGTGTAATTGGTTTTCACTATACCCTCACTGACAAGGCCGGCACGGTCATCGACAGCTCTGTGGGCGACGAGCCTTTGGTGTTCCTCGAAAACTCACATCAGATCATTCCTGGTCTTGAGAAAGTTCTCGTTCTCTTGAACGTGGGCGATAAACGTAAAATCGAAGTAAAAGCAGCTGACGCTTACGGCGAAATCAATCCAGAAATGATTATCAAAGTTAAGCGCACTCAATTCCCTCCTGGCGCAAACCTTCAGGTTGGCGATCAGTTCCAAGTGAACGAAGACGCTCACTCACCGGTCTTCACTGTGACTGAACTCGGTGCTGATGAAGTCAGCGTTGATGGTAACCACCCAATGGCAGGCAAAGACTTGTTCTTTGATGTTGAGTTGACGACTGTTCGCAACGCAACGGAAGAGGAAATCGCTCACGGCCACGCACACGGTGCTCACGGCCACGGCCACCACTAGACCAGACTTACGATCCCTTCTTCTTCGCTTACGAGGGGGAAGGGATTTTCTTTTAGAAGTAAAAATCCATCCAAGTCGGCCCAATCCATCCACGGTGCTAAATGTAGTGCGTAGGAAATCCCGAGTCCGGTTTCCACCATACAACCGACCATGGTCTTCAATCCCATTGAGCGGGCCTTGATCAAAAAGTCGCGTCCTTTGAGAAGGCTGCCAGTTTTCATAAGCTTGATATTGACCGCTCTGAACATAGTGGCGAGTTCTGCGAGATTGTCGTCATCTTCGATCGACTCATCCGCCATGACAACATAAGGCGTGCGGGGGTGGAGATCGCGATACATGTCTTTGCGTGCGGCCGGAAAAGGCTGTTCGATAAATTCAATCGATAAACCTTTAAGTTTTTCCTCGAACTTTAGATAGTCCGCCAAATCAGTCCACGCTTCATTCCCATCAACGCGCAAGGTTTTTCCGGGTGCGCAGCGAGCGACTTCCTTAACGAGATCCCAGGCGCAGTCTTGATTCACTTTAATTTTGAGTGAAGGAAAGCGCTGATAGTCAGCGAGATACTTTTCTACCTCAGAGGCATCCATGATCGGTACTGACATGGACGTGGCCTTGACCAACCTTCCTTGCGCGCCAATGAATTGCGCAAGAGTCTTGCCTTGCTGTTGGGCCTGCAAATTTACGTAAGCCGACTCAAGTGCAAAACGCAAACTGTGCTTCCAGTCTCGGGCCGCTAAGGCCTTCTCATAACCGCTGGTAGCGAGCTTTTGAAAGTCCACAAACTCTTGTTGGATGATTTCAGGTGTTTCACCGTAACGAACATTGGGTGCCACTTCAGATTGAGAGACATGCTGCCCCTCACGCAAAGTCACAATGAAGTTGTTTTTCTCTGTGCTCGCATTCCGTGAGATTTTCCAAACGACTTTGAGCGGAAGTCTAAGCGACTTTAGTTCCAGTTCCATACACCGTCCTGATAAGTACCCAAGCGTTTGAATTGTGAAGATTTCTCAAAATCAGCAGGAGAATTACCCGGAAGACCATCGGGTACGTTCCCTCGGAAGTAACGCTCCCACGACTCACGGTTCTCATCATAATTCATAATCTTGGTAGGAAGATCATGAACAAGAAACGGATTCAGAAGTTTGGCGATGAGTTCTGAGCAATAAAGCGCCTCTCTGCCATCACGGCCTAAATTATCCCAGCGGAAATCATGATCGTAGTCAGAACCTAACAGCGGAGTGATGGCGTCTTTCAACAAAAACGGACCGGGCTCTTTGGATCTTAAAACAAGATGCGCACGCTTATTATCGCCCTTCCCTAAAAACTCAGACAACTTCACAAGACGAACAGAACCCAACGATTCACCAATCCAAACCTCACTCCCCACTTCGACCACAACACCCATATGAGAAAATTCACTTTGTTCATGGATCTCGATCATCCGGCAGAGGTAGCAACTCATAGGCTGTAGAATGACGTCACCCGGACGAAGCGTGTGTGCGGTAGCCTCGAATGTCAGTAGGCCGAGAATGGCCCAGAGGATATGCATGGGATTGCCAACTTTTTAGGTCAGATTCTAAGGGGAGGAGCTAGGGGGTGGAAAGTCCAAAATGGCGCATAAGTACATGTAATTACACTAATTCTTCAAACGCTTGGGGCGGCAAGATTCAACCGACCCTTCTGAAAACACCTAACCCCCTTATAATTAAGGCATATCAAGATGTTACGCCAACCCTCGAGGTTTTTATGTTCCAGAAACTCTTCTCAATGTTCTTCGCCTACATCATCGGGTTTCAACTCGTTGTTGGAGCGATTCCTCATCACGCTTTGAATAGCAGTGCATGGGCGCAAAGCTGCAGCAGTGGATTGCAGTGGAACGAGATGCTGGGACGATGTGTGACAACGGCGCAAGCGTCGCAACTCGCCGATGCCAGCAAGATGTGTGAATCGCAAGGTGATGAAGCTGCCAAGAGGCAGTGTTATCGCGATGTGGTTGATGGAAAGATGAAAGATGAAGGAGTTTCCGAAGCAGGAAAAATTAAGACTGACATGATCTCAGTTGGTCTTGCCATGATCTCACTTGCTTCAGCTGCCATGTTTCTACTCACAGGTGGCCCAGCTGATTGTCCGGGTGCGACTTCGGCTTACCTTATCGTTGGTGGTGCAGTGGCCGTGATGGCGGGCGAAGTGATGTCGGCCAGCAAGTACAAAAGTAAATTAAAAGAAGTAGAGAAAAAATTTAAAGATGTCGCTGACTCTTCGAAGACATCTGAGAAATCGGACAACTCCACTGCAACAAGTGCTCAAGCCGAAGCTTTTCAGGCCATGATCGAGCTTGAAGAAGCTACCATTTCAGCGGCTAAAACGAAGAATATGCTCTATATGGTAGCCACTGCTGCCTACGCGGCAGCGGCCGTAATGTCTGTTATGGAATTGATTGCCTACAACACGGCGATGGCAACTCCTGGTGGGCAGGGTGCTGCCAAAATGTATATGTGTAATAAAGCTATCGCTTCAAGCCCATCTCCCATGACCCAAGAATTCAAAATTCAACAGTACGCCCAAGCTCCTGTTAAATCTTTAGAAGAAATCTATATTGATAATTATTTTCAAAAAAATCAGCGCGTGTCTTTTTCTAGCTATCAGGCAATGCTTGCTGATAAAGCCAACGACCTCGTAGAACTGTCCTACCTCCACCAAGAACAAATGCATTTGCTGCAAGGTCATCAGATAGGCTCAACAATTGAAAACTATGAAGTCGTAAGAGAAAAAATCTTAAAATCGACAACCATTACGGCGGAAGACTTTTCGTTTGTTAAGTTAGCTCGGAATATCGCTCTGTCGTTTACAGTTTCAAACGCCCAGGCGAGTAGCTTCCTCTCCCTCGCTGCGATGGCAGGCGGACTCGCCATGCCAGCACTCACAGGTGGTGGTAACGTACTCAAAAAACTTTACCTTCTCCCTCACTCACGCGCAGCACTCGCTGGTGCCATGACCTTGAATAACGTCTTTATGATCATGAAGACGAATAAAGAAAAGAAAAAAGCAGAAGAGCGTAAAGAATTCATCGAAAAACTAAAAGCTCAAGTAGAAGCAGCTGGCGAAGCTTTTGGTTGTGCCAATAACGATCGCAACGATCTCTCAAAACCGAACTGCTATTGCTATAGCGAAGGCGGTGGTCTTAACCCAGCTCGAGTGAACTCTACGACATGTAAGAGTCTATTCGGAGCGAAGCCTGCACTGGCTTCAACAAAAACCGGCAATCCTACTGCTGCAAGTAACGAGAAAAATTGTGTGACAAGCGCTGGCGCACTTGATTCGAGCTGTAGCTGCAGAACTTCTAATACTTGTGTCTCTGTTAAGAGTCCTAGCGTAGTAGGTAACGTTCCTACTGGGAACATCCTAGGTAATTTGCCGCAAACAATTAACGGTTTGAATAACGGTACGCTCTCAGCTGCTGACATCAACGGTGAACAAATGGGCGCTCTGGGTGCGAAGCTTACCAAAATTAATGAAGGACTTTTGTCTGATCCAAAAAATAAGTCTCTTGCATTGAAAATCAAGAAAGCAAAAGACCAAGCTGACAAAGCGATGAAAGATATCCAGCGGAGCCTTGGAGGCTCAGCACTTGCTGCTGCTCCATCAAACTCTGGTGGCTTTCTTAACGCCAGTTCACCTGCGGCTGCGATTGAAGCGATGAAGAGTGATCTATCTCAACAAATTAAAGGCTACGAAGGCAACGTTGTCCCCGTCGCCGGTGGCACTGCTGCTCGCAAGACTGACGATTTCAGCCTTGATGCCCTCAGTGGTACAGGCGGTGTGACTGTGAGTGATGAGCAACTTGCTGAGGCCATGAACAGTCAGTACGACATGGGTAACAGTGACATCAACACAGACAGCGGTGCGAACATCTTTAACATTCTCTCAAGTCGTTACCAACGAAGTGGTATGCGTCGCTTGTTTGGTGGTGAGGCCCTTGTTCCAGCTGATAAGCCGGCCAGCACAGAGATCTCACGCTAAGAACAATCACCAGTTTTCGGGGTCAAAGTGGCCCCGAAAACCCAGGTGCATTTCGCACCTCCCCCATCCAAAATCTGCAAGAATTTCAGAGGGTTAAAATTTCACATCCGTGAAATCGTAATCAATTTAGCGACTTAATCCCCACTTTATTATCTCTATGACGCTGTAAGCAAAATAAGAGTGCAGAAGCTTGACCACTCTTGTTATGACTTAGGGAAATCGCATCCACGTTTGGAAGCAATAAAGGGGAATTATGAATTTCACTTGGAAACTCGCATTGTCTTTGACCCTTATGGGCTCAATGATCAATGTCACACATGCACAGGATCCGCGTCGCGGCCGTCCAGCACCAGATCGTCGTCCAGAGAGCCGTCCAGCTCCTGAGCGTCGTCCTGAGACACGCCCAATGCCAGACCGTCGCCCAGAGACTCGTCCAGCTCCTGAGCGTCGTCCTGAGACACGCCCAATGCCTGACCGTCGCCCAGAAACACGCCCGATGCCAGACCGTCGCCCAGAGACGCGTCCAATGCCAGACCGTCGCCCAGAGACGCGCCCAATGCCGGACACTCGCCCAGACACGCGCCCAATGCCTGACCGTCGCCCAGAGACGCGTCCAATGCCAGACCGTCGCCCAGAGACGCGTCCAATGCCAGACCGTCGCCCAGAAACACGCCCGATGCCAGACCGTC
>JBEIPE010000428.1:0-1981 GCA_040377215.1 Halobacteriovoraceae bacterium | reverse complement strand
TTCTCTGCGCCATTTGTTTATCTTTATCAGTGGGCAGCTGGTCTCAAACCCGCCCATTTTGTGGTGCTTTTTGTCTTCACAACAGCTTCAGTCCTTTCCGTTATGGGGATCGTTGTTCAATCAAAAAAAATGCTGGCGTCTGAACAAGCTTCACGTGCTCCGGCTTCGGCAGAGGAAAGCTACACTCGCCCCGCTTATCACAAGCTCAATGAACGAGAGCTCTCCTTTAACAATGTGAAAATTCCCGTTTATGTCACTGGTCTCAATGAACTTCGCGCTCTCATCGTCGACTTCAGCGTGGTGACTTCCAATCGCGCGACGAAAAAATGGTTAGAGAAGAACGAGTTTCAAATGCGCGATCATTTGATCCAAACGCTCGAACCTGTGCTTCCTCATTTCCCAATGACTGACGAAGGTCGCACGATGGTGACCGATAAACTGAAAGATGAGCTCAATGCTTTCCTCGCTCTTCATCAAGTTGAAGGCGAGATCAAAGAAGCTCGCCTCGTCTATATCCTCGCCCACTAAGCTCCTTGCAACCAGGTCTTTAAGGTTTTTGGATTCACTCCTAATTCCCGTGCCGTGCGAGTGACTTCTCCGCGACAACGCTGAAAGGCTTGTCGAGCGTATTCTCGTTTTACTCTCTCCATGGAAAGAATCGGCTCATCCGATTGAGCAATCCCGTTCAAGTCACTACTCATGGTCAGTAACTTCTCATCCCAAGAATCAAAGTCGAGTTTACGATTTTTACTGCGAATCTTCTTGGCTTGTAGGTGCCCATAAAGCTGGCGCACGTTTCCTGGCCAAGGGAGTGTGCGATAAAACTCCGTCAACTTGCTGCCGACAACCACCTGATGGTCCAGGCCAAACAGCTGGCAGTGCCGTTCAATCTCTTCTGGTTTTTCACGCAACGGTCGCAGTTCTGCGACGACACCTTGTCCTAGGCGAAAGAAAAAATCAGCGCGCATAGAACCTTCCGAAACCAAGCGACGAAGTGATCTGCCAGAGGCAAAGATCATTCGGGCATCAGTCCGCTCTTCTTTGACCGCACCGACAGGACGAAAGAATCCACGATCCAAAAATAGCAAAAGCTTGACCTGCAACTCAGGTGTCAACGAATCCACTTCATCCAAGAACAACGTCCCGCCACTTGCTTGAGCCAGGGCCCCCATGCGATCGGCATGAGCACCAGTGAAGGCCCCACGCTTGTGGCCGAAGAGTTCAGTCTCAACCAAACCCGCCGCCAACGAAGCAATGTTGAGAGTCACAAAAGCGCCCGCTCTACCAGACTGCTTGTGAATTTCTCGCGCCAGATGACTTTTGCCGGTACCGGTTTCACCTTGCAGCAGCACCGGCAGCGACGAAGTGAGAATGCGTGGATCTTGTAAAACTTCAGGCAGTGCAGGTGGAAGATGTGAGTGACAAGCACCTTCTCGTTTGAATTCTAGGCGGCCGGAGGAATCCAATCCTAAGGTATCGTGGCCTTCGATGAAGGCCTCACGTCCCCATTGACCGTTGACAGTAAAGGGCGTGCCATCAATTGAACGCAAAAGAAAACGTGACTCTTCTTGCACTGGCACGAGTTCAAGACGCCAACGAAAGGAACGAGGGCGCGCTCCGGGGACAGAGATGAGCGGAACATTTTCTTGCTCGTGATCGCCCTCAGGAACGATGTCCCATTTCGTACGATTGAGAGGGATTTTTCGACTGGGGCGCACCGGTGTAATTACCGCGCACGAATCACCATAACGCAGGCCTGTAAGCTTAAGTTGTTGCATATGTTCTCCTTGTGTCGCGACCATCGCTCAGACAAGTTTGAGAAAACAGACGAAACGCCGTGGGAAGTGAAAAATCTCAGCTTTGCAACGCTAGACGCATGCTGCTCTAAAAGGCACAATGGCCCCATGGCGATTCAAAAAGGCAAAACCGAATTTCTCATGGGCATCGACAAGGTCGACCAACTCACCATGTGGTTGGGCGA
>JBEIPE010000452.1:0-1661 GCA_040377215.1 Halobacteriovoraceae bacterium | reverse complement strand
CCTGCAGCTGTTTATCTGAGCACTTGATGAGCTCTTCACAAAGCAGCTGATGATAGACATCAAAGAAGAACTGACGGGCGATGGTGAAAGCAAAATCGCCGTTGGGCTGTTCAACCAAAAGGTGATTTTTGTACTGACGCTCACTTCGAAGAAAGGCCAGCTGGTCTTCTGTTTGTTTGATGCCACCTAACTCCGCGGCATATTGATAAAGCGAGCGGCATTGGCCAAAGAGATCAAGCGCAATGTTGGACATCGCGATGTCTTGCTCCAGCACAACATTATGACCACACCACTCGCCCAGGCGCTGGCCCAAGATAAGGTGCGTGTCTGCTAAATGGAGAACGTAGTCTTGTAGCTCTTTCATTACATATGCTCGATGTCGTCAGGAACATTATAAAAAGTCGGATGGCGGTAGACCTTGTCTTCCGCTGGATCAAAGAACTGCGCAGCTTCATCAGGATTCGAAGCGTGAATATCTTTTGAAGCGACCACCCAAATACTCACGCCTTCTTGCCGACGAGTGTAGACGTCGCGGGCGTTTTCCATCGCCATGCGAGCGTCTGGTGCATGCAAGCTCCCCACGTGCTTATGATCAAGTCCTTGGCGACTGCGAATGAACACTTCCCACAAAGGCCAATCTTTACTCATCTTAAGCTCCCTTCTTCGTAGCTTCGCGCTGAGCGCGTTTTTCAGCGTAGGCCGTGGCGGCTTCACGCACCCAAGCCCCATCATCGTGGGCCTTGCGGCGAGCATCGAGGCGCTGCTTATTGCACTGGCCATGGCCTTTCACCACACGCCAGAATTCTTCCCAATCGATTTCACCGAAGTCGTAACCATTCTTCTCCGCATTCCATTTCAACTTCTCGTCAGGAACTTTGAGACCCAAGAACTCGGCTTGGGGTACCATCATGTCGACAAACTTCTGACGAAGCTCATCGTTAGAGAAACGTTTAATCCGCCAGCGCATCGAAAGTTCAGAGTTCCCCGATTCAGAATCTTTCGGTCCAAACATCATGAGCGTCGGCCACCACCAGCGATTGATCGCGTCCTGGGCCATTTCTTTTTGCGCTTCTGTTCCTTGTGACAACGCCATCATGATCTCGAAGCCCTGACGTTGATGGAAACTTTCTTCTTTGCAAACTCGCACCATGGCGCGGGCATAAGGTCCGTAAGATGTTCGGCACAACGGCACTTGATTCAAAATCGCGGCACCATCCACAAGCCAACCAATCGTTCCGATATCGGCCCAGCTAAGCGTGGGGTAATTAAAAATGCTGGAGTACTTCGCCTTGCCTGAATGCAAATCATCGAGAGACTGCTCGCGACTCATTCCAAGAGTTTCCATGGCACTGTAGAGATACAGACCGTGACCGGCTTCATCTTGCACCTTCGCGAGTAAAGTCGCCTTACGGCGTAAAGTAGGCGCGCGCGTGATCCAGTTCGCTTCTGGAAGCATACCCACATATTCCGAATGCGCATGCTGCGAGATCTGACGGATCAGCGTTTTGCGATAGGCCTCCGGCATCCAGTCTTTCGGCTCGATACGAACATCGTCGTCTATTTTTTTGTCAAAAATTTCTTGTTCTGTCATAAATCGTCCTTACTTGATGTCAAAATTAACACGAACGTCAGGTGTGCGCGGATGGGCCTGGCAGGTGAGT
>JBEIPE010000440.1:0-1864 GCA_040377215.1 Halobacteriovoraceae bacterium | reverse complement strand
TGCTCGCGCAATATCTGGGCGCCAATGTGCTCGCCACGGATTTTCATCCGGACGTGGTGAACTTTCTGGCGCGCAATGGTCGACATAACTCACTGGAAGTTCCCTTCAAGCGCTTCAACTGGCGCGATCCTGCTGATGCCATTGGGCAGTTTGATATCGTGATGGGCTCAGATGTGCTTTATGAACCGAAGCATCCGGGTGATGTGGCGGCAGGGTTTCAACGTTTGCTCGCTCCAGGCGGTGAAGTCTGGTTAGCTGATCCGGGCCGAGGGTATTTGCAGAAGTTTGTGGATGAGATGGAAAAGGCGGGGTTCAACCATTCGCTTGAACCCCAAACCGTGGGTGATATTGAAATTTACTATTTCAAATTCACCAAAATCTAAAAATTAGAAAGCGTTGTTGAGCTTAACTTTCTGAACAGTCGCACCTTGAGTCGATGTGATGTTGCAGAAACGATCGAGCTTGAAGACCAAGACTTGCTCTTCAATCTTGCGGCCGTAGCGTTCAGTTTCGATCACAGCGTGAACGAGGGCGCTTTGGGTGTCATTGTTCACGAGCTCGTCATCAAGAAGCAAAGTTCCCAATTTGAGAGTGCGGACTTTTTCTACGCGATTGAATTCGGCAGAGATGAAATCCTTAACAACGTACTCGGCTTGAGTTCTTCCGCAGGCGAAGGCCTGAACAGAAATAAATGCGGCCACGATGGCGATGAGAAAACGCATGAGATCCTCCAAGAATCAAAATGGGTGAGGTGGTTTACCACGCTCACCCACTGGAGGACAAAAAGAATCGGATATTTGTTTAGTACTTTACGCCGCAGCCGTAGGCCTTGGTTGAGCCGAGCAAAATCTTTTGACCGTTAAGAGTTGCGTCAAGTGCTTCAGAAACGTAGTTCTTTGCGCCTTTAATATCAGCTTGATCCGCGGTGGCTTTGTCGTCGATGGCACCTTGGTAGGCAAGGCGACCTTCTTTGTTAATGACGTACATATGAGGTGTGACCTTCGCTTCAAAAGCGCGACCCACTGTGCCATCAACATCCAATAAAATCTCTGTAGCTGCTGAATTGTATTTCTTCGCTTCAGCCAGAGCGCCCTTAGCGTCTACGTAACCTTGTTTGCCTTCGGCCGAAGAGATGATCGAGTACCAAACCACGCCCTTGGCGACGGCGTCTTTCTGCAGCTTCTGCATATTGCCTGAGTCGTAGTGCTTACGAACGAATGGGCAGCCGTGATTCAACCACTCGAGAACAACAACTTTGCCCTTCTGTGCGGTCAAAGAAACGTTTTTGCCACTGGCACTTGGCAAGATGAAGGCCGGGGCGAGATTGCCATTTTCTACCGCGAAGGCACTGAGACTAAAGAGACAAAGGACGGCAGCGAGGATTTTCATTTTCTACTCCTTGAAGTTTGATTTGCTGATTCATATCGGTGAGCGCCACTGTGAGGAAACACCAGAGCTGGGCTTTTTCTTCAGCAGTGAAGTTAACCTGACGAGGTAGATTCTCCGCCATGGCCAGAAGGCGCGCCAGCTGATTTTCGCTGTTTCGCTCGATTGTCAAAGGTGTGTTGTAATTGCTCAGTGTCTCTTGCCAGACGAAATTCATCAGGCCTTCTTCGGGCGCGTCGTAGAAATCGATGACCTCCCATAGAGTACTGAACACGCCGTTGTGCATGTAAGGATCGGTGACGCCGATATTGCGCAAAGGTGGAATGCGGAACTGATAGTTGCCCGCGCCGATGTCATTGGCGCCCGTGCCCAGTTGCGGAACTCCCGTCGAGCTCAACTCGAAAGTAGAAAGTTGCATGCCGCTATGGCAGTTGGCGCACTGGCCTTTCTCAAAAAAGACGATGGCGCCTTTCTTCAT
>JBEIPE010000263.1:0-4132 GCA_040377215.1 Halobacteriovoraceae bacterium | reverse complement strand
TTTCTTTAAACCGAAATAGATGAAGTAATGGGGGTTTCTCCACGAGTAAAACACCCATTGACCCTCAATGGAGCGGGCCACATAGATTTTATTTCCACTCTGATAAACGCGGTAAGGCTCACCCTGTGGATCATTGAACTGATAGAGATAATTGAGTTCATTATTCTTCAGTTGGGCGCGCAGCTTATCCTGCCCGACAACGATCAAACCCGGTCTCTCCGGCAGGCGCTGATAATCATCCCACACGCTCGCCATGTTAATCCGCCCAGGCATGGAGGCCCGTGAGAAGTAGCGCAGGGCCTTAAAGTCTTTACGTGGCTCCCGTAGCAAAGAAAGCGCGATCTCGAGATTCTCCCGCTGCAGGCGCTTACCCGTGGGCGACATATCCGGGCAGAAGGCCTTCACGGCACCTGGCATGTAGTAATAAGTGAACGAGAATTCCCCACGGCGGTAGAGGATGTTCAGCCAGTCTTCCGATTGAATTTCTTTTTCTGAGAGATCCTTGCGCAGCAAAGGATAGATCTCTTGAATCGGATCCAGCGTGCGATAAAACGGCACGTCTTTGCGGTTCACCACGACTTGCGCGACATCGAGACGCTCGAGCGCTTCTTCTTCATCCACATTGCCGACTTCGTTATAAAGAATCGTCTCGATAGAATAGAGCGCCTTCATGGTTTCGTTCTGACGACTCCACCACAGCCAACTCTTCGCCTGATGGCTTGCCACCCACTCCTTCAATTGAAGAGTGGCCTGATTTTTTTCTTTGATCAACGCGCGCGACTTGGCGCGATTCTCTGGCTCAATGAGATCACGATAAAACTGCAGCGCTTTTGAGGTGCGCTCTTCCCACTCCCCTAGACGGGCCACGAGAGAGCTTTGACCGCGCTCGAGTTCTTTACGCAAACGCGCCAACACAAACTCAAGGTCGTAGCGCAAATCCTCTTCCACCACCACCATCGGACGTTCAATCTCAAGATGAACCGTATCCAAGGTCGTGCGCAGCCAAGAATCACTGCTGGTGTGATCAGGATTGTAAGCGCCGTCTTCTAAAAGACGACGATAGAAGAAAGCGTAATTAGAAATCTGCTTTGACGTAGGCTCCGAACGATCGCGAAACTCATCGTAAATTTTGCGGTTTTTAAGATGATCCACTGGGAATGAATAGTTCGTCAGATAGTTCAGCGTGGTCAGAAGCTTTTTCCAATCAGCACGCAGCTTCACCAAAGTCTTGAGTGAGGCCTCAGCCGCTTGGCGACGGGTGTTTTCATCCGGCGAGGTTTCCCAAACATACTTGTGCTTGAGCAAAAGCTTAAGATCAGCTTCCACTTTGTCAGTGACTGAAGCCCCTGGAAGTTTTTTCTTTTTCATCAAGAGCGCGCGCTGTTCTTGAATCCACTTCAGCTTTTTTTCCATCTCGGGCAAAAGCTTTTCTACTGTGACGTAATCCACATCATCAGCGAGCTCTGGCACCCAATGACCATGGCCACGAAATTTTTTGAGCAAACGATCGAACTCACCTTCAAGACCCGCCGGGCACATCTCTTTGCGATGAGCATCGTAGAGCTTGTGATACTCCGCCAGCGTGCTCGCCTGGGAAGCAGGACTAAGCGGCGAAGCGCAGGACTGCGCTGTCGTCAACACCATTACAGCGGCAAGGAAACTACTTAAGGGCCTGAACAAAGTCAGACTCCCACAGGCCGAGGCATGTTCGGTTAGAGAGAATCACGAGCACATCCCCACTCTTCACCGTGGCATCGATGGCCGCACGCAAAGGAGCGAGCGTCGAGACACATTGGGCAGGACGTTTGTGAATGGATTGAATTTCCGCCGCAAGTTTTACGCCGTCGAGATCTGAGCCGCCCAATGCGGTGGTGGCAAGATCCGGCTTAGCGATAATGACTTCATCGCTTCCGCCCGCAAGACTGTCGCGGAATTCCGTTTGAAAAATGCTTGAGCGGGCCGTCGCGGACACCGGCTCAAAGACTGTGATGATACGACGATTTTTAAAGCGCGCACGGATGGCATCGAGAGTCACGGTGATAGCGCGTGGATGGTGAGCAAAGTCATCAATGACCGTAGCGCCTTTGTAAGTGCCACGCACTTCTTGGCGACGCTTCACCATGCCGAGTTCTTTCACGGCTTTCTGCAATTCAGGAATTTTAAATCCTTCCCCATGCAAGAACGCAAGACAGGCAGTGACGTTGAGCACGTTATGCATGCCGACGGCACTGGTTTCAAAGTCCACATCTTCTTCGCCTAAAGTCAGTGTGAAGCGTGAACCGTTTTCTTCGGTGATCACATCATGCGGGCCAATGGGTGCGCCCGGGCCGTAGCTGACCCAAGATTTTGCAGGCGTGCTGCCAAGATAATCATTCCAAAGCTTTTGCGAAGACTTGTACTCCAGATTCATGATGATCTGGCCTTTGAGTTTTGGAATCACATCCCGGAACTCGTCTTCGATTTTTTCTACGCTCGAAAAAATGTCCGCATGATCAAACTCAAGCGACGTGAGAATCATGTGCTTCAATTCATAGAGACGAAATTTAGAAATTTTATGGAAGTAGCCTGAGTCGTACTCATCGCCTTCAATCGGGAAATACTTCCCTTCGCCCAAGCGAGCAGGATCGCGGCCATCAATAATTCCGCCGACAAGATAACCCGGCTTCTGGCCCAAGTTCTCGAGCATCTGTGTGAGAAAGAAGGTCGTGGTGGTTTTTCCGTGTGTTCCGCACACACCGATGACCTGACGTTCTTTCAAAACTAGGGCGCCAAGTGCCGCTGGAAAAGAAGTAAACGGCACGCCGGTCTTCTCGAGCATGCGGGCTTGTTCTGATTTTCCAGAAAGTGAGTTGCCTACAACAATCAAATCAAACTGGCGCAGCATCTCAGGTGTGGCCGCTTCAAGTTTGTGAAGTGGAATGCCGGTGCTCTCAAGGTAAGTCGACATGGGAGGATAGAATGCACTGTCTGCGCCTTCAACATGCAGGCCCGCTTGCTTCATCAACACTGCGGCTGGGCCCATGCCCGCTCCACACACGCGATAAAAAAACACGCGCTTGAATTCGTGACGACGACGAATGAGATCTTCTTGGGCAATTAGGTGCTGCAAATCCATGGTGCGGAACTCCTCGAGATGAAGTTCCATTCTACCAGGGACGAATCAGCTAGGGCAGTATTTCAGAATCCGACTGTCTTTCTCGGCAAAGGGTTTCGATGAAAATTTCGACTTTTTCTGCACCCAACTCACTGGATGAGTCTGTCGGAAGTCCGGTGTCATCGATTTCCAGAGGACACCAGGCGAATTTGGGGAAGAGTTTTGTCTTATCACCCTTCACAACCGCCAAAGTGATGCGGCTCATTTCGATGAAATTAAGGCGACCCTGAGCACGTTCCTCACTGGCGATATCAAAAGCGGTTACGTAAGGAACGAGTCCCGGCAAAGCTTCACGGGCCCGGACAGGGCGAATGTAGGATACCAAAACACGCGCGCCGTATTTCTCTTTAAGAGCTGCGAACACTTCCGGATCCTGGCCCACATCATCGCCTACCAAAATCACGTCTTCCGAGGAGAAACGGTCCATGATTTTAGAAATCTCACGGACTTTGTAATGGAGCTTCGATTCGAAGAGATTGCCACGCAAAGTGAGCGAGGCCACAGGGATTTGGTAGTGGGTCAAAAGTTCTTTGATTTTAGAGCGAATAAAAGTGGGTGAAGCGGTCACGAAGTGGAGCTGGGCCCCTTCCGCTGACCAGGCACGGTAGGCTTCAGGCATTCCTGGGAAAACATCTTTCTTAAAAAGACCACTCCACGCTGCTTGAGTTGTGCTACCAGAATTCGTAATTTTTACGGTGTCGTCCACATCACTGATGACCATGTACGCATGGGCCTGAGTGGTAAAAATAAGGGCAAATAAGATTGAAAGCATGGAGCTACCTTTGTTATCTCTATTTTTACCCAGCTCGATCGGCCCTTGTCCTCTTGTTTAAAATTACAATTTCGTAATGCTTTGCAACACGCTTAGAAATGGCTCGAGGTGATGTCACTCCACTTCTTGGACCAGCGTACAGGTGGCGTATGTAGCCAAGTTTCCTCGGGTACCCATTCCACCAAATCCTGCCAGCTCTTCACCTC
>JBEIPE010000418.1:0-2046 GCA_040377215.1 Halobacteriovoraceae bacterium | reverse complement strand
GCGATCATCGACACGGAAGATGACGGCGGTGAATTTGAACTCGCTGAGCGCCGCGATCACGGTCCAGTTTTCGCTCTAAACTTGCCCCTGTTTGGTGGTGTTGTGAAAGTGGGGGCTTCGGCGGTGTATCTTTTTCGCCGTGAATTCAATAAGAGTTTTGGACCGACAGAACCCGCAGACATTGATGAGGGTGTTGATCATAAAACCGGCCGCAGTCTTCAGCTAACCACGGGTGCCAGGATCACGTTGCCAGTGGCGCTTCTTCCAACATTCTCAGCCGTGCTTCGGAATGCCACAAACAATGATTGGGAAGGCATTCAGGATGGCGGTGCGCCAGCTAAGATTCACCAAACTCTTGATTTGGGTTTTTCGATTACTCCTCAGATCGGCAAGGCCATGCGTTTGCACATGGAAGTGAACTGGAAAGACATTCACAATCAGTACGACACCAACGATCAGCGCCGTTTGGGCGCAGGTATGGAGCTCGACTTCAACCGCCGCATTTTCCTGCGTGCTGGCTATGGCGATGGTTGGGGCTCGGGCGGTCTAGGCGTTCGCTCGCGGACCTTCATCATGGATTTAACCACCTACGCTATCGACCGCAGCTTTGACGGCTTCCGAGAACAGGAAGATCGCCGTTTTGTGCTTTCCCTATCATCCGGCCTGTAATACAACCCTGACATTCATATTCGAGGGTTCTACTCCCTCCTCCGTTTCACGGGGACACACTTTGCTTTAGGATCCCACATGTCAGTGGTCAAAAACCCTTATTCAGCCTTTTTGGATGTTCTTGAAAAGCCAGCGCGCTACATCGGCGGCGAACATTTCATGGCCCGCAAAAATTGG
Source organism: Halobacteriovoraceae bacterium (assembly GCA_040377215.1). Taxonomy (GTDB): domain Bacteria; phylum Bdellovibrionota; class Bacteriovoracia; order Bacteriovoracales; family Bacteriovoracaceae; genus UBA6144. Next base: position 1,200 of record JBEIPE010000418.1, on the reverse strand, counting down.
GATGCCTCGCTCGGTCGCATCGCTTTGTGTTTTCCTGACACCTACGAAATCGGCATGTCTCACTTAGGCATGAAGATCTTGTACGAAGAAGTGAATCAATTCCCTGATCTTTTAGCGGAACGTTGTTTCGCTCCATGGGTCGACATGGAAAAAGAATTGCGTGCGCGCAATCTTCCGCTCGTGACGTTAGAAAATTTCAAACCACTGAAAGACTTTCATGTGGTGGGCTTCAGCCTGCAGTATGAAATGAGCTACACCAATATTTTGAACATGCTCGATCTCGGTGGCGTTCCGTTGTGGACACACGAGCGGGGAGAAGATGATCCGTTCGTGACTGCTGGTGGACCGTGCGCCACTCACCCTGAACCACTTGCTCCCTTTATGGACTTCGTTGTTATCGGTGATGGCGAGAAGCTCATTGGAGAATTGGTGCGTTTCATTGGGCAGGCCAGAAGTGAAGGCAAAAAACGCGATACCATTCTCTTTGAATTGGCACAGTGGCCGGGTATCTACGTTCCTAAATTCTACGATACAAAAATTGATGAAATGACCCGCATGGAAGTGGTGACTGGCCCGAAGCCTGAATTCGCGACAGTTCTTCCACAGCGCGTGAAACGTTTCATCATCGATTCACTGAAAGATTACCCATTTCCAACCAAGTCACCTATTCCTCACATGACAGCGATCTTCGATCGTTTCTCGGTGGAGCTTTCTCGTGGTTGCACGGAAGGTTGTCGCTTCTGCCAAGCAGGGATGATCTATCGTCCCGTGCGTGAGCGTTCTCCTGAGAGCGTCATCGATATGGTAATGTCAGGCTTGAAGAACGGTGGCTTTGATGAAGCGTCACTCACTTGCTTGTCGACAGCGGATTACTCAGCCGTCACCCCATTGGTGCTTGAACTCCTTGATCGTTTACAGGCCGAGAATGCGACTTTGGGCATTTCGTCTTTGCGTGCTTACGGCTTGGACGAACGCATCTTCGACAAACTCGCGGAAGTAAAAAACACCTCGCTGACATTTGCGCCTGAAGCCGGCAGCCAGCGTATGCGGGATGTAATTAACAAAAACATCTCTGATGAAGACATGATGAAAACAGCGGCCGACGTGTTCTCACGCGGCTGGAGCAAGATGAAGCTCTACTTCATGATCGGTCTTCCGACTGAGGAAGATGAAGATGTAAAAGCGATCATGGAGACTGGC
>JBEIPE010000274.1:0-3947 GCA_040377215.1 Halobacteriovoraceae bacterium | reverse complement strand
TCCTTCTAGTCGTTCATTTAAACGAAAGCGTTGCAACTCTCCATCCATCTTTTCAGTCCCTGTCCGCGGTTCAGGCCGTGCCAACCAAGTCTTACGCAATGAAGGCCTAAAGACAGGAACTCCAAGCTTCCCTTCTCTTTGCAGCACCTTCACGGTGTCGCCGGGAATAATATAAAACGGTGTGCGCTCCGTGAGCTTCCAAGTGGGATCGGCCGCTTCCAACAAACGCATAATCTGCCACGAGCAGTTTTCATCAAAGAAGTAATAATCAAAATGGGTGCTCGCTTCCAACTCCCACAAATGCGCGAGCAACAAATCAATCGCCGCAGGAGCAAGAGTGACTGGATATTCCCACAGATCACGGGCCTCCCCGTGATTGTACTCATTCACCTTAATGAAATACGGCGCCAAGGAGTAGTGCCCTTCGTAACCACCGAACACACCAAAGAGCGCGAACTCTACTCCGCCAGCTTCACCGGTGGTCGCGGCAAAATTCACGACATAATCCAGGAGAGCTTTGCCTTCACCGGGGCCGTTGAGCCGCAGGAATGTATGCCCAAACATAGACGCGGGATTGTTGGGATAAGCGGTGGCAAACACCAAGGAGATCTTTGTGACAGGAAGCCCCTTACGCCATCCCTCGTAATCCGGACAGGCCACCGCAGGAAAGGTATGGCCGTGTTTTTCTAAGAATAATTTGCGCGCAGGAAAAACACAGGCCGCTGGGGCCTTAATCCGCCCGTAGGTTTGGGTGGTGTCTTGCAAGGCCTTGATGGTGGCCGCTAACTCAGCTTGTGGATGGCTCCGTCCGTCACGAGCAAGAAAAAATCCCGCGCCGTCAGCTTCGCTTTTAAAACCGGTCAGTGTTTTTTGGTAATGAACGAGATTGAGCCAGGCGGAAGTATGAGCGAGAGAAGAGGCCCGGGCGGAATGAATCCACCCGGACAAGAGAAGAAAAAGAATCAAACTAGATCATGGCGAGATTGTCACACGATGCTGCGATCGGCGACGCTTTGAACTCACGGCCCAAGCCTTTCAACATTTCAGCAGGAGTTGTTTTCGCTGAAGTGAACATGCCGCCGTAAGACTGCTGTGCCCACTGCATGAATTGAACTTGAGCTTCCGGTGAGCAACCCAAAACTTGGGCAAACGTCGCGAGGTATTCGCCTTGGCCCACGGCCATCTCGTGACGAAGCTCAGGAAGATTAGCTTCGGCGTAGTAAACCGGGTACATGTCACGCTTCACGATGCTGTGTTGAGAGCAACCTGAAGTACCCGTGGTGATACCAAAGAGTTGTGATGAGAAAGAATGGTTGGTGGTGGCACGAAACAGCGCCGACACGATTGAGTTTTCTCGCCAGATCATTGAGCCCAAACCGCAGCCAGTACTTGAATCGGCGCGAGCAATAGCAATTGATGAAAGCATAAGGGCGATGATGATGAGAAGGCGCATGTCCACTCCTTGGATATGTTTTCTCTATTATCGTTGGCCTCGGCCAAAAAGCAATAACCTGAGCTTTTTGCTTTCTGCTCGTTAATTCTCTACTCCTCTCTCATACTGTTTTCTTCACCAAAGGAAATTCTATGTTGCGCCTCGTCCTTCTCGCTTTACTCGCTGTTGCCTGTGCTCACCCACCAATTCCCTACAAGCCCGGCGGTGCGATGGATGCGCAAATGACGGGCTACAAATATCCCCAGACGGTGAAGTACTTCAAACTGAAGTCTCAAAAACATGATCTCAAGATGGCCTACATGTTCGTGCGCCCAGCTAAAACCAACGGCCAGACAGTCGTGCTCATGCACGGAAAGAATTTCTCTGGTTACTACTGGCAGCCCACGATGAAAAAACTTTTGAGCGAAGGCTATCAAGTCTTGGTGCCCGACCAAATCGGCTTTGGTAAATCTTCAAAACCCACTCGCTATCAGTACAGCTTCCAAACACTGGCGCTGAACACCAAGACACTCATCGATCGCTTAAAACTAAAAAGCGTCACTGTCGTCGGTCACTCTATGGGCGGCATGCTCGCCACTCGTTTTGCCCTGATGTACCCAGAGGTCGTGAATCGTCTGGTACTGGTGAATCCGATTGGTCTCGAGGACTGGAAATTGGTTGTTCCTTACAAAGGCGTTGATGCCACCTACGCAGCTGAGCTCAAACAAACCCCGCAAACTCTTAAGGCCTACCAGCAAGAAGCCTACTACGACGGTCAGTGGAAGCCTGAGTATGACAAACTCATCGAGCCGGCCATCGCACAAACGAAAGATCGCCATAACTTTGTGAAGCTCGCGTGGACCAGCGCTCTCACCACGGACATGGTGATGACTCAGCCCGTGCTCTATGAATTTAAAAAACTCACGGTACCGACTCTATTGATCATTGGAACTCGTGATCGTACGGCGCCAGGCAAGCAACTTGTTGCTGAGGACATTCGCAAAACCATGGGTCAGTATGAGGCCCTCGGTCGAAAAGCAAATAAGTCGATCAAGGGCTCAAAGCTGGTGGAGCTTCCGGGTGTGGGACATATGCCGCAAGTAGAAGCGTTTGATGCCTACATTAAGGCGCTGGTAGACTTTTTACCACGAGGGTAACTTCCAGCATCTCGCCGTGAAGTTTGCGTGGAGTCGCTTCGTAAAAGAAAGGCGGGTAACTGTCTTTGATAAAATACTTCAGCGGCTTCCCCGCTTCGTCGTAGCTTGCTCCGTAAATCATAATCGAATGACCGTTGCCACCGTAGGTGACGGGACGATTATCTAAGAGAGCTTCACGAATCAACTTCGTGATTTTGTCCAAGGACATTTCATAAGCGCGGGTTTCCGGACGAGCATCTGGGTCTGGATGATCGCCCCAGCCTTCTTTATTTCCTGGGGCAAACGCGACCCAAGTCTGTCCTGCTAAAAGCTCATTCGACAACATCAGAGGAGTCAGAGAGCGCCCTTCAAAGGTCGTGAACTCTGGCCAAGGGGCAAACACGCGGTCCAGCGCCTCTTGGAGAGATGAGGTTTCGGCCACGCGGAACATACTGGCGTAGCGACTATCGACGCCCTTAACGATGTCTGTGTAGTCATCCCACGCCACCAAACCAAAACGACGGGCCAGCGCCAAGGCATCCATGGGCGTGCCTCGCTCCGACATAAAATTATCAGTTCCTTCAAGACGACGTGAAAGACGATCTTCCATGGTTCTGCGCTGAAAGGCCGCACGAGAAAGCTCTAATTTCCTTTGCGGATTCTTAATCAGCTCCATCGTCTCAATGGCGTTGAAAAAAGAATGGGTCCAGCAGAGCTGTGAATCTTTTTGATCGAAGCCGCGGCTCACTGGCAACTTAATGGCTTCAACTTCGCGGCGCTCGAGCGCCATATTTTTGAAAGGTGACGACTCAATGGCCTGGCGCAAACGCAGAGCATTTTCACGCGGCCCTGCCCACGCAAAACTTACACTCAACAGGAGGAGGGCGAGAGATTTAAAAAGCATGTCCCATTATGCCCTCTCCCCCCTATTCAGAGTGTGAACCCTATAAACTCTTCATGCCCAGAAGCCAGAGTGTTTCGGCCTATGACATGAAGCCTGCCACACCCCCTCAGGAGACTTGCTTATGTTGCTTTCTCTGCTTTTCTCGTTAGTTCTCAGTAGCGCTCAGGCGAAAGGGACCCCTCATACGATTAAGGTGGCCGACGGTACAGTGGCCCAGTGTCAGGGGCTATCAGACGCCTTCACCCATCGCCGAGGCGCCCACACCATGAAAGTGGACGCTCCTGAGATCAAAGGTGATTGGATTTTCTTTAAAGTCAGTGTTGAGTTCTTGGCGTGCAAAGAGCAGCAGGACACCTGGAGCTTTGTTAAGGTCGCTCCCTACGCGGCTTTAGGCCTACAGATCGCCAACGACGAAATCACCATTAATACCCGCAATATCTTTATCTCGTTGACTCAAAAGGGTCAGCTGATCACC
>JBEIPE010000155.1:0-6851 GCA_040377215.1 Halobacteriovoraceae bacterium | reverse complement strand
TGATCGACACCGAAGCCACTTAGAGGTGAGTAACAGTTGAGAGAACGTAACAGAAAACGATCAGGATCAAGACTGACTTAACCATGGCACTCATCCAGAAAGGGTTTTTCTTGAACTTACCTAAGGCCAGGGTATGTTGTCGAGAGGACGAAAACACGAGTGCGTAACCCACTAGATTCGCTTGTAGTCATCCACGAGACGCACAATGTCATCTTCGCCGAGATAGCTCCCTACCTGGGCCTCGATGAGAATAAGGTCTTCACTCTCACGATTGTCCAAACGATGAACTTCACCCTTTGGAATGTAGGTCGACTCGTTTCTTTCTAGCGGAAAAGTTTTTTCTCCCACAGTCACGAAGGCACGACCATCTACGACGATCCAATGTTCACTGCGATGAGCGTGCTTCTGTAGCGATAAGCGTGCACCAGGTTTCACCACAATACGTTTCACTTTGAAATTAGGTGCGTCTTCAAGAATGGTGTATGAGCCCCACGGACGATGGGCCGTGGTGTGAATGTGTGTGAGTTCGGGTTTGCGTACTTTTAACTCTGCGACAACGTCTTTCACTTTCTGAGCAGAGCCCCGGCGACTGATGAGAAGTGCATCTGGTGTGTCGATGATAACAAGGTCATCCACATCGATGGTGGCGACAAAACGTTTATCGGCCACCACGAGGTTGCGGTGAGAATTCAAATGAAGTGTCTGTGAATCATGAACGTTGCCTTCGCCATCTTGCGGAAGAGCATCGTAAAGAGAATCAAAAGAACCGAGGTCACTCCAACCCATGTCCGTTGGGATGACTTTTGTCTGGCTCGATTTTTCCATGACAGCGTAGTCGATTGAGTCGGCAGGTATCGCTTTCATAAGAGCAGCGTCAATGCGAGCAGGAGAGTTTTGTGAGCTGCCTTTCCAAGCAAGCACACAGGCCTCGTGCATCTTCGGTGCATGCGTGAGGAGAGCGTTTAAGAAGGTATCAGCACGGAAGCAGAACATCCCTGAGTTCCAGAAGTGTTTGCCGCTTGCGAGATAATTTTGGGCCGTGAGGGCATCTGGTTTTTCCCGGAAGCTCACCACGTTTTCTCCATTGGCCTCGATGTAGCCATAACCGGTTTCCGCATGGGTTGGCTTTATACCAAAAGTCACGAGTTGATTTTGTTGAGCATGGACCCGTGCACGTGTAACAGCAGCTTGGTAGGCTGTTTCGTCTTGAATCAGATGATCAGAAGGAACCACCAGCATTTCGTCACTGGCATTCACGGCTAAAGCGGCCAGCGCGATGGCAGGGGCCGTGTTGCGGCCTTCAGGTTCTAAAATAAAACGTGCAGGGATAGGTGTTTTCAGTGCGCGAAATTGGTCTTCCGCCATGAAGTATTGTTCTTGGTTCACAACGATGATGAACTCGCTGGTGTGAGCAAGATTTCGTTCAACAGTGCGCTGAAAAAGCGAGTGCCCTTTGAAGAGAGGGTAAAATTGCTTTGGATAAAGTGTGCGCGAGAGAGGCCAAAGTCTGGTTCCTGAACCGCCGCACAAAATAACAGTTTTCATGGGTGTGACCATACCTTAAAGGTAGCTAGGACTCAAGAAACCCCGAGCAACGAGGATGCCACGGCGAAGTAAATCAATAGGCCGGTGATATCCACGATCGTCGAAATGGCGGGACTGGCCACCACCGCAGGGTCACCACCGAGACGACGCACGATAAGAGGAAGACCAGCTCCGATGACGGCCGACGACACAACCTGAATGGCAATCGCGAAAGAAATCGTGAGTCCGACAAAAGACATGGTGAAGCCTTCAGGGAGCAATCCGTGAAAGCTAAGAAACACGATTTTAAAGTATGTCAGTGCGGCGACACACACGGAGAGCATGGAAGAAATACGAATTTCTTTTAAAACAATTTTGATCCAATCAGAATCACTCACGTGTCCTAGTGAGATCGCACGAATAATCACCGTGGCCGCTTGTGTTCCGGTGTTTCCACCGGTTGAAGCCATCATGGGCATATACATTGCTAAGATAATGAAATGCTCGAGCACGTTTTGGTACTCGTTGATGATCATGCCGGAAATAATACCCATGGCCGCAAGTCCAACGAGCCACACGACGCGTTTTTTGAAATGACCCAAGCTTGAAGTCTGCATGTAGTCTTCGCCTTCAGGAGAAGGCATAACACCGGCGAGCTTTTCTAAATCTTCTGTCTGCTCAGCGCGGATAACGGTGATGGCGTCGTCGTGACCCACAACACCCACGAGTTGGTTGAGTGAGTTGAGAACGGGTATGGCCGCGAGGTCATATTTTTCAATCTTTTGGGCCACAGACTCGCGGTCTTCATTTACTTCGGCGCTGACGTAGAATTCGTTCAATAAGTCGGACACTTTGGCATTGGGATCGGCCAAAACTAAGTCTTTGAGTGTGACGTAGCCTTTCATCACCATCGAATCATCGACGACGTAGATGTAGATCACCATGTCTTTTGAAGGGGCATCGTGGCGGATCTTTGCCATGGCCTGAGCAACGCTCATGCCTTCAAACACGGTGGCGAAGTCGGTGCCCATGATCCCGCCGGCCGTTTCCCGTGGGTAGGCCGAAAGGATGATAACGTCTTCACGAACTTTTTTATCTAGGTAGGGAAGGAGCCCAATCTGCTCTTCTTTATCAAGCTGCTGATAAAGATCGGCGCGAATGTCCGAGTACATGTGTCGGAAAATCTGCGCCACTTGGCGACGCTCAAGTGTTCGGCAAAGGCGGAGCTGGAGTTCCATGGCAAAGTCAGAAAAGATTCGACCTTGGTCTTCCGCTTCGAGCTCTTTGAGATAAGCAATGATGTCTTCAACTGATTTATCTTCGAGGAACTCGACGACGTCAGGAGTAGGAAGTTCTTCGAACATTTCGACGAGTTCTTCCGTCTGGCCGGTTTCGTCCAGGTTTTGAAGGATTTCTTGATTATCTTCCTCGGGATTTTGATTCTCTTCCATAACTCGCGGATTTTGTTTTTCTTGAGGTTACTTTATTCAACAGTTTACCGATACGAAAAATAATACCTCGTATAGTTAAGTCCGTCTTAACAATAGTCGAAAAGAAGCAAACAAGTGTCCAAGAGCAAAGCTTTGAAAATGACTGAAATCGTATTAGTGAAATACCTCTTTAAAGAGGACTGGGCACCACTGGAAGATGTGGTGAACAAGAACGCCAGTCAGTTTGGTGATGTCTTTGACGTGGGCGGAGAGAAAGAGCTTCTTAGTGTTATTGAGGCTTCTCCGGCGACTCTTATTATTGCGTCAGTGTCCGGTAAAGAAGAGCTTGGGCTTGTCCTCAATTTTCTAAAAAATCAACGCCGTGTTCTCAAAGAATCGAACGTAAAATTTTCCGTTGTTAATTTTCTGAATAACAAGCAAGTTGAAGCAGCGTTGATGAAGTTGGGTTGCCAGGAAGTCATGGAACCCACCATGCGTGACAAGGCCCTTAAATTCAAAATCGATTTTTGGAAGAAGTCCCTCTCAGTTGGCCAAAAGAAAGAAGCCGAACTTAAGCTCACCCTTAAAGACAAACAGAACGAAGGTTCTGACAAAGCTAAACAAGACGCCAACCCGATCACTTGGGTCGACGCGCTTAAGTCTGTCGACGACATGTGGCTTATTAAGTCACCGCAAGACGTAAAAAAAATCCTGACTCGCTGGATGGTTAAGGTCATGGGGCCAAGTCCGTTCGTGGCGCAATGGACAGAGATCCCAGGTCAACGGGGTGTGTGGAAGTTTGCTTTCAAAGAGGGCATCCGCGACACCTTCCATTCGGCCGATGGCGATTGGATCTTCAAAGGTGATCAAAAACCAGAATTCGTTTGGAAAGAAAACCTCTGGATGATCTCGGGTGTGAGCTTCCAGCTTTATTACCAGGATGAAACCGGGGTTCTCCCTCGCTTTAGAGTTTCACCGACGAACGTAGAAGTTTGTAAAAACTCTAGTTACGCCCTCTCGCGCGAGCGCGCCATTATTGAGTCCTTCGACCAAGAAATCTTGATCAAGAAGGGTCTCAAAATCGATGATACGAAGACTGAAATTGAAGAAGATAAGAAAGGCGACGGTCTTCTTACACAAGACATCTCAGGTCAGGAAAATCAGTCCACCAAGTACAAAGGCGCCGTTGCACTCGAGTTGGAAGACGCCCCAGAAGATCAAAAGAAGCTCAAAGTTGATGCCTCAACGGCAAAACGTCTCACAGGTAAGTCAGCGACTGACAACCTCGGAGAGGGTTTTTATGATGGGGATGTAGAAGAGAAGGAAGCCAACAAAACTGCCAATAATAAACATAAATCTGTCGCCGATCGCATGTCTGATTCAGACGGTAATGCGGGCACAGAAGATGTGGGTTTATCTAAGTACAAAGGCAAACTCGAACACGCCCATACAGATCGTAAGTCAAGTTACGGTGGTGAAGGTGAAACGGATGATTTGGGCCCGGATAAGTGGTCAAATCAAAAAGACGCGTCTGGTGCCAATGATATTCGTGAACCCAAAGAGCGTGCGGAAAGAGAAAAGCCTACAGCTAAAGCAGAACGCGCTCCACGTGAAGAAGCTCCTGCTCGTACCGGCAAAGAGAAGGCCCAGGGTGGCGAGTATGGTGGAGAGTCAGAGACGGATGATCTAGGAAGTTCTCACTATTCAAATAAACGCAATACACAGAACGAAGAACAAGCGCCGCGCGAGACCTCGGAGCGCAATGCCTTTGAGCGGGCCCGTAAAGCACGCAATGAGGAAGAAACCACAGCTGAATCTAGTCAAAGAAACGAACGTTCTCCGCGTGAAGAGCGTGAGCGCGGTGAGTATAGTGAAAAGCAGGCCTCTGCGCTCGGTGGAAAATCTTCTACTGATGACTTAGGTGAAGATCACTACTCAGGTGGCGATGCTAAAAAGAAAGCCAAGCCTGCAATAGTCGAGAAAGAGCGCGCTCACCTGGCAGAACTAGGTGAGGCGAAGTCTGAGAAAACAGAGAGAAAGCAAACGGAAGCAGTTGAGACCCTGGCCAAGAAACAGGCCAAGGTCGGAACCGATGACTTGGGTGACTCTCACTACACTGGCAAGACGAAAAAATCCCAATTAGAAGAAGAGCAATTCGACGAAGAAGAATCGCCTTATCTCGAAAAGAAGAAGCGTAAAGAAGCCGCTCGAGCCTCGTATAGACAAGAAGCCGAGGAAGATCTCAGAGGTCGCGGAAAAGCCGATGATCTGGGTGGTTCACACTACAAAGGCAAAACGGGCAAAGCGGCGCAAGTAGAGGAAGAAGAAGACCAGCGAGAACAGTCTGCTGTCGTTGCAAAAAAAGCAGTGGCCGACAAAGCAGTGGCGCAAGCGGCAGGCAAGAAAATGCGTGTCGTGGATGACCTCCTGCCGGAAGGCGACGGTGAAGATCCAGGTGAAGATGTTTTACCTGTGGATTTTGAAGAGGCAAGCAGAGTTGACGTGCCTCTCGAGCGCGGTGGCCCTCGCCTTGTTGTGAACAATGATAAAGCCGCGAGAGTGAAGCCAGAGCCTCGCTCAGAAGTTGAAAAGCAGCGTTCTAAAACAGCTGCTACCGCAAAAGCTGAGCAAGAAGACGATGAAGAAGTGCTTGGTGACGACGGGAAGCCGGTTACCAATGACCAAGTTAAAGTGAAAGCAGTGTTGACCTGTAAGTCATTGGGAAATATCGAGCACATCGTCAACGTGGATGATTTTTTTGATACGACGATGATTGTGAAGATGAAGAATAAATCACCAGCTCCCAATGAGACGGTGAATGTCACGATTAGCTTTGATTACCAAAAAAGAAAAAAACAAGTCAGTGTTGTGGGGAAATGCCTTGAGACAGATCGTGATGAGGAAGGCGAAACCTATAACACCATAGAGTTAGAACCGTCTGACCTTAAGATATTTGAACAGTTCATGACTCTGTATCGCTTGCGCCAACAACACATCCATCAATTCCTCAAAGCGGCGAAGGGTTTATGACTGTTTGCTTAGCTGGCCACAACATTCTTGTCTTGGAGCGCTCTCAGCAAGAGGCCTTACGGATGTCCGTAGAGTTTAAGTCTCTTGGAGCGAATGTTTTTGTAGCACAAGACCAGGTAAAATCTCTGGCGCTTCAGCAGCGTTGGGATATTGATATTATTATTTGTGATGTTTCATTTCTTAATGGGCTAGGTGAAGTCATCGCTCCCCAGCGCGCCGGTGCCAACAACAAAAGTTCACCACTGCTTTTCGTTTATGGTCAGGCATCTTTAGTTCATCCTAAGGTGGTTGAAGCCAAGGGAGTTATTAAGTACTTCGCCGGTGTAATTAACCCAAACGAAGTAGCCTCCACAATAAGTGGCTACCTTTACGATGCCAAAAGACATCTAGAACAGTTAGCAGAAAGCTCGGTTACTCGAGAAATCTCGTTTGTACTGCAAAACGGTGTAGATACTTTCAACCTCGAAGTGTCTGATTTCTCAGACGACGGCCTTACGGCAGGCCAGCTTGGCAGTATGAACGGCGAGACGGGTACTTTGACAGTGATTATACCGGAGTTGGGAGCGCAACGATTTGCGGTTCGTGTCGAACGAAAAAGCACAGAGAGTGATATTATAAAGCTCAAATTGCTCTGGCGAGATCGCGAGCGGTGGATGGAATTACTTAAATTGGTGGATCATCGCCAAAAGCAAATTATTGATTTTTTGACTGCAAGTTCAGGGAAGTAAAGTGGATAAGAAGTTAGTCGTCCAAGAATATCTTACGAGTCATGCGGTTCTTATCGTTGATAAGAACAGCGCTTCTCGTAATCGCTTGCTGAAAGTCATGGTCGACTTAGGAACAAAACGTAACATGATTCATACGGCC
>JBEIPE010000128.1:0-7968 GCA_040377215.1 Halobacteriovoraceae bacterium | reverse complement strand
GGAATACCGCGGCCGTTATCAGAAACAGTAATCGAATTATCAACGTGAATGAACACACGAATATCTGTGCAGTAACCTGCGAGCGCTTCATCGACTGAGTTATCTACGATTTCATAAACGCAGTGGTGAAAGCCGCGGAAGCCAGTATCACCAATGTACATACCTGGACGTTTGCGAACCGCCTCAAGTCCTTCAAGGACTTTAATTTGGTCGGCACCATACTCGGTATTAACTTTGGAAATACTTTCAGTGGGCGTAACTTGCGTCATGCGAAGGCTCCTATCCTTGAGAAACTGGGCGTCCATGCTCCATAAAAATCCTGCGGGCATGGGGAATTTTTTCTAACTCTAACCTGAAATTTTCGTTGGCCGTTGTTATCAGAACTTGGAAAGATTTTTGGCACAGATATTGGATTAGATTTTTCCAACGTTGCCCATCTAACTCGCCTGAAACATCATCAATTAAAACAATAGGATAGAAAGATAATTTGTACCTAAAAAGCTCTATAAAAGCAAACAACAGAGAGAGAAAACTCATCTTTTGCTGACCCAAAGAACAGAACTCAAAAGAGTTCAAACCATCGAAGAAAAACATGCAATCATCGCGGTGCACACCACTAGATGTGTGACGCGATTCAAAGTCATCGCCTTCAGTTAAGCGGTAGTGCTCGAAAATACGTTTTGCATCCCAACCACGGAACTTTGTATCCAAATCAATACGTAGTTCATGCGTCTCAGCAAAGATCTCTCGGAAGGTCGGCGTCACAAATTCTGTAAGCTTGGTGAGCCACTCCAGTCTTTTATGCGTCAGAAACGCGCTTAATTCCGCGAAATTTTCATCCAAAGCCATCAACTGTAGCTTTGTCTGGGAATTCGGCCCCTGAGCTAATAACGAGTTTCTGAAGCGTAAAGATTTCTGGAAGCGGTTCAGCATTGTTTTGTATTCAGAATCTAGCTGTCCCAAGTGCGAATCTAACCACTGGCGACGAAAGCTGGCGCTGGTGTGAAATGAGTAAGAATCGAAAGGATTAACAAAAACCGACTCAATCTGAAGACGTGGTTTTTCTGGACGATTATCTAGCCACCATTCTTCACTCTCAGCTTGAATTTTTCCTGAGAGTGAGTGGAGATCTTGCTCACCTTGAAAAGCAGCTGAAAGTAACAACTCAGGTTGTGCACCTTCAATACTAAGAAGCTGAGGAAATCCGGTATTTTTACGAAATGATTTGCGGTTGGTGAGATAGTAAACGGCTTCGAGAAGATTCGTTTTTCCGTTTCCATTGGGGCCAAAAATACAATTGATCCCGGGGATAAATTCCACCATCTCAGGAGCGAGATTTCGAAAATTCTCAGTACGAAGGCGCAGAATTTTTACGCCACTCATGCGGGAAAATTAGAGTTTCAAAGGCATGATAATGCCGAGAAATTCTGGAAGATCAGCAGCTTTAATAACAACTGGGCTTAGTTCGTTATTAAATTCGAAAATGACTTCACTACCTTCATTCAAAACATTTAAAGAATCCATGAGATACTTGGCGTTGAAACCAATCTCCATGGCCTTACCGCTGTAACTAACAGGCAATACCTCAACGGCTTCACCCATAGCTGCATGTTTTGTGGAAATAGTTAATTCGCCATCTTTGATCGCAAATTTAATTCCATTAGTTTTTTCATTTGAAAGAATACGTACGCGTTTAACAGCATTCAAAACAGCATTGCGATCAATGTTGAACATAAAGGCAGTCTTGCTAGGAATAACCGTCTGGTACTTAGGGTACTCGCGAGCGATCAAACGGACTGAAAGGAAGTAATCATTGTTCGCTTGCACGAACATGAATGATTCATCCAATGACATCGTCAGATCTTTACCAGGATTAGAGTCAGCAATTTTTTTAAGTTCGTTAACGCCCTTACGAGGAACGATCACACCATCAGCGAGATGTTTATTACCGCCGATAAATTCTGCAGTATCTAACAAAGCTAGGCGGTGACCATCGATAGCTACAGAACGAAGTTTTCCGTCCAACTGCTGAAGGTAAATACCATTAAGGTACAAACGTGTTTCATCTGTAGAAATGGCGTGTGAAGTTTTGTCGATAATCAAACTGACTTGGTTGGCCTTCAGTTTAAATTCGCTAGAATTATTTGAGAATGTGAGCTGAGGAAATTCTTCAGCTCCTGTAACCATCAGTTGGTAATCAATATTTTTGCAGGATAAATTGAGCTGATTTCCACCTTCAACCGCGAGCTTAACCTCATCGTTTGGAAGTTCTCTGAGGATATCTGCAATATTTTTTGTATTGATACAAACGCTGCCTTCCACTTCAACTTTCGCTGGTAGAATAAGCTTCGCTGAAACTTCGAGGTCAGTGGCGATTAGTTCCAATGTCGTTTTATTTGCCTTCACCAAACAGTTCGTCAGGATCGGACGTGAGTTTTTACGATCCACTACGGTAAGTAGCTTGCCAATGGCGTCTCGTAGAACCGGAGCTTGAATAACGAATTTCATACCATCTCGCTTGAAAGAAACGACACTAAACCATTCTCAAGTGTCTTTTTCAAGGGAAGGCGCCTTACTGAATCTCCTCGAGGTTTTCCCTTCTTCTTCATTAGATCTTATAAAGATTATGATTATGATAGGCCGTGGAATTGGTGGAAACAGGTTATTTGTCGTGATTATGTAGTCTTAACGCAGTTTGGTTTCCTCTTGTGTCCTCTACTGCATTCAGTCGAAAAGTTTTGTTGTTCGTATATCTAACAAGTTCTCCTCTTTTCAGACTGGCAAAATAATTGATTCAACGGCCTTTCCTCATGCCTCAGCGCTTTTCGTTGAGATGCTCCGAAGTATTGGGCCGATTCTCAAAAGTTTCTCCCCATTTCCTCTGGGAGATTTTGTGTAATGGCCGTTCAAACGGTCTTCTCCACCCTGGATAAGTGAGAAGATGAGGAATGTGTTGAAAATTAAATAAAAACTAGAGCAGGTTTTCGATCTCAAGCATCTGTTGAGCAAAATGTGGATCGTTTTTGAGACGCTTCTTCACAACCTCAAGGCTGTACATTGGCGTGGTGTGATCTTTCTTTCCGAAGAATAGCGCAATCTCAAGCAACGTTTTACGAAGGTGCTGATGGATTAAATACATCGCTACTTGGCGCGCGAGGACGATTTCTTTGGTTTTAGACTTACCGCGAATATCACCCAGAGGGATGCGGTAGTACTGAGCAACGGCTTTAGTGATGGAATCGACCGTAACGAGTTTCTGATTTTCGATGTGCTCATCAAGCTTCAGGTATTCACGTGCCAACTGGAGATCAATATCAACGTGTGTGAGGTCGTAATAGCCCTTGAGCTGCACTAGCGAGCTCTCGAGGTCTCGGACACTGGACTTTACGCACTTCGCGATCAAATTGACGATCTCGTCACCAAGATAGAAGTCTTTCTCTTGAGCTTTCGTTTTAAGAATTGCGATTCGTGTCTCTAGATCTGGTTGCTGAATTTCAACCGCTAAAGCAGAGCCTAAACGCGTACGGATGCGCTCTTCGATACCAGCGATTTCACGTGGTGTTTTATCTGATGTGAAAATAAGCTGTTTTTTACGATTACTGAGATCATTAAAGATGTGGAAGAACTGCTCTTGCGTGCCGGTTTTCCCCGCCAACTCGTGGATATCATCAATAATGAGGACATCTACGCCTTGGGTGTAGCGCTTACGGAAATCAAAAGCTTTGTTTTCCCGTGTCGCTTCTACGAGCTCAACCATCATGTTGTTGCACGATGTGATGCAAATCTTAAGTTGTGGACGGTGCTCGAGGATATGGTTAGCGATCGCATGTATAAGATGCGTTTTGCCCAAACCTGAATTTCCGTAGAGATAGAGGCTTGGATAAATGTGTCCAGGCTCGCGGGCGACAGCTAGGGCCGAAGCATTCGCGAGATTATTCGATGAGCCAACTACGAAATTTGTAAATTTCTTGTGAGAATCAATTAATCCGTGAGCAGGGCGAGCATCACGCTGTTCCATCGCTTGGCTTGCGAGTGTGTGCTGATTATCTTTTGTTGTAGGCACAAGATCAGGCAGCACGAATGTATTGTCTCGCGCCGTCACATTCTTACGAGACTCTTCGTTACGAGCACCCTTAAGAATGTTTTCATCGTTCGAACTGAGGCTGGTTGTGCGCACACCAAATGTTTTAAATTCAATTTGGTAATCGCGACCTAATGTCTCCACGACGGCCTTACGAACAACTGTGAGATATTGGCTCTCAATAACTTTTTTAATGAAGTTCGTCGTAACCGTGAACTCAATGGTGGTGGCGTTGAGATCAGTGATGGTGAAGGTATCCGAGAAATAAGCCGAATATTGCGCCGGATTGACGTAAACACGGATCGATTCTTTAATTTCATGCCCCATAAGACGCATGTCTTCGCTGGCAATTTCAGAACTTTGAACGGCTTGTGTTGGTGCGACAGGGGTTGCGGGACGCGTTACCGCAGGTGCAGTGGCCGTTTTAGTGACAGGAAGGCCCTGGGCAGGCTCTTTCTCTTCATCCCACTTTAAGAATTGGTCGAACGGGAATTTTTGGGTCATGTATCCACGGCTAAGAATATTTTGTGGGCGGTTGAGTAACATTCTGCTGGCCGATTTTCAACTTAACCCGTAAACATTTCCGACTCGCAGAGAGTCACGAAATACAAAAATTATTGACCGGTATCGGCAATTCCGGTACCCATAGAGACCCTTAATGTTCCACGTGTGGAAGGATTACCATGAAGAGAATTAGAACTTGGCAGCCAAAGAAGAAAAAACGTCTCCGCGACCACGGATTCCTGACTCGTATGGCGACTAAAGGTGGCCGTGATGTGATCAATCGCCGTCGTGCGAAAGGTCGTAAGCGCTTGACCGTGGCAACTGGCACGAAGTGATCGCTGAGGGCCAAGCTCTCAATTATCCGAAAGCTTGCCGAATCCATCTCAAGAAAGATTTTGAATACCTGCGGGAACGAAGTAAAAAAAACTTCGTTCCTCCGCTCGTTGTTTACACCAAGACCTCTCGTCTTGAGCTTCCTCATGCCCGCTTAGGACTAAGTGTCTCTAGCAAGCAGGGCAATGCCGTACGCCGCAATCGCATCAAACGCATTTTACGAGAAGAATTCCGCCGAAATTCAAAAAGAGCACAGCTCAACCTCGATATATTGGTTGTGACAGCGCAGAAAGTTGAAGATGAAGCGAAGTTAAGAGACTCGTTCAAACAAATTATGGATTCGCTCATTTCAGCTCCATGAAATCCATCTTTAAATTTCTCATTCGCACCTATCAATATGCCCTTTCTCCATTCTTGGGGAAGAACTGTCGATTTCATCCTAGCTGTTCACATTACGGATATGAGTGCTTTGAGCGGTTTTCACTCCCGAAAGCGATGTGGTACACCCTCAGGCGAATACTTCGTTGTCATCCATGGAATCCGGGGGGATATGATCCCGTCCCGGAGAAGCTTAATTAAGGAACGCACTCATTATGACCTCTGACCACAAGAACGCTCTTTTTGCCGTTGTTTTGTCCGGGATGATTCTTTTCGGATGGCAGTATTTCTTTGCTCCGCAACCTCCGGCCCCTGGGGCTTTGCCGACGACAGAATTAGAAGCCACCACTCCTGTGGCCGGTGCGCCTGCTTCTGCCCTCGCACAAGGCTCTGGAACGACAGCGATCGCTCCTTCACAACTACAAGATGTCGCCATCACGACTGCAGGCCTTAAAGCAAACTTCAAAAACAATCTCGCGATCAGCTCAATGGAGCACACGCAGACTCGTTTTCCATTCGCAGAAATCGTGGGTAGCGATAAACCCCTCGTCATTGAAATTGCTCCCGAGGGCCAAAAATTCGTCGCACTTAATTTGGCGACTGTTGAGTCGAGCGAAACGAAGTGGGTAGGACGTGATGAAGCAACAGGCGTTGTCGCGACAGTTTCATTCACGGGCCCAGAGATGGTCGGTTTTAAGATCACCGCTCCTCAACCTTTCAAATACCGACTCACTTTTACCTCGACGGACAAGAAGCTTGAAAACGGCCAACAGCGCTTTTTCTCATTCTACACGGATAAGTTGAACCACTGGACGGTGGGTGATGATGAGATGACTGACACCACAGTGAGCTGGGCCGGTATCGACTTTAACTACCATCTTTTTGGTGTGAGTTTTCCAAAGGCACCGGGCCTTGTTTTGCGTGGCTTAACCGACGGCCGCTTCCAGCTTTTCCCTAACTACACAGTGCCAGAGCTCTCGTTTGAGCTCTTGTACGTGAAGAAAGAATACAACTACCTCACGTCTCTCGGTCGTGATCTTAAGCACGCCGTCGACTTCGGTTTTTGGGGCTTTTTCGCCGAGCTTATTTTGCGCGGATTGCAGTTCTTCTACAGTCTCGTTCCGAACTGGGGCGTCGCGATTATCTTCCTCACATTCGTTGTTCGTTTGATCACTTTCCCTCTGCAATACAAGAGTTTCGTGAGTATGAAGCGCATGCAGGTTGTTCAACCTGAAATGACAAAGATCAAAGAGAAATATAAAGACGATCCAATGCGTATGCAGAAAGAGACGATGGAGCTCTTCAAACGTTCAGGTGCCAATCCCTTGGGCGGATGTTTGCCGATGTTGCTCCAGCTTCCGGTGTTCTTCGCCTTCTATAAAGTTCTTTATTCTGCCGTAGAATTGGTGGATGCCCCATTCGTAGGCTGGCTCACAGACTTGTCGAACAAAGACCCATACTTTGTTCTTCCATTGCTCATGACCGGCGCGATGTTCCTTCAACAAAAGCTCACGCCAACGACGGTGACTGATCCAGTTCAGAAGAAAATTTTCATGTTTATGCCGCTGATTTTCGGCTTCATCATGAAGGATCTTCCATCGGGTCTTTCGCTCTATATTTTCGTCTCGACACTCTTGGGTATCGGTCAGCAAATGCTGGTATTCAAAATCTCGGGTGATAAACCAGTTGTTGTATGATTCACGACGGAAAGACGATCATAGCGTGTGCCTCAGGGGCGCACGCTCATGCGGCCATAGCGGTGATTCGTCTTTCTGGTTTTAAACAGCTCGCTGATTTTCAATCTTTTTTCTCCCTCCAATTAGCCCCCGTAAAGCCGCGCACAATGGTGCGCGCGAAACTCCTGTCGGCAAGCGAGATGGTGGATGATATTTGCTTCTGCTTTTTCGCCGCTCCAGCAAGCTACACCGGCGAGAACCTGCTTGAGCTTTACGTGCATGGAAATACCCTGAATGTTGAGCGGATCCTGGCACTTTTTCAGACACAAAAGTCTGTTCGCTTGGCGCAGCCGGGCGAGTTTTCTTTGCGCGCGCTTCAGAATAAAAAGCTGACACTCTCTCAAGTGGAAGGTCTTGATCTTTTCTTGAATGCTTCAACTCCACTCGCCCTCAATCAGGGCATGGCGCTGTTGCACGGGGATCTCCATCAGGCCTATTTAGATTTGTTTGTGAGCTATAAACATCATAAAGCCGCGCTTGAGTTGCTGTTGGATTTTCATGAGGACGTCGGTGAGGAAGAGGGGAGGGCGCAGCTTCTTGAGAGCTGGAAAACTTTCTTTGCTCAGCTCAGTTCTTTGCAGAAACGGCTGGATCCTCATTCTTCACGACTCTTGCGTCCTGAAATTGTCATTGCGGGCCTGCCGAATGCAGGTAAATCGACGCTTTTCAACCGTTGGTTAGGCGAGGAGCGGGCGATTGTTTCTGCGCAGGCGGGTACAACGCGGGATTACATCGCAGAAGATGTTCAGATTGATGGTGTGACCTATCGCTTGGTTGATACGGCCGGAGTGCGTGAGGCACAGGATAAAATTGAATCACGGGGTATCGAACTCACGTTGCAGCGTCTTGCGCGCGGGTTTTATTCTTTGCTGTTGATCAATCCCTTTGAAAGCGATGTGGTTGAGTTGAAGAAACTCACGGAGCATTCTTTTGATT
>JBEIPE010000124.1:0-8090 GCA_040377215.1 Halobacteriovoraceae bacterium | reverse complement strand
GCTTTATGTCCTTCATTCCTAAGGCGACTTCAAGGATTGAAGCACTACCAGAGCCGTTGTCATTAATACCTGGGCCTTCGGCCACTGAATCCAAGTGAGCGCCGATCATGACCACGCTATCAGGATTTCCAGACTTCGTTTCAGCGATCACGTTGAAGCTGATTTTCTTTTCAACTTTTGTGCTGACTTGCACTGAAAGCAGAACGCCAACTTGAGAAAGCATCTCGGCGGCGAGTGGATAAGAAGTGGCGATGACGGGAATGCGAATCAAGACACTATCTGAAAGTGTCCCAGTAAAGAGAGGTTCGCGATCGGGAGTATTACCTTGATTAAAAAGGACGACTGCAGCAGCCCCCGCGTTTTGCGCATTCACAACCTTGTCTTGGAACGGGCATGTGCCACGTTGAACAATCGCAATGTTGCCCGCAGTAAAATTCACGAAGTCTTCGGCTTCACAGCCACTGGTGGATTGGTTGCCGGCCCCCAGAGCGACATCGACGGCTTGAATACTTCCTTCAAGGAGACCCGAACCGCTGTAGCTCATGACCTGAAAGTCTTTGTCTTCCACGTAGACGACGGAGTCAGGAGCATACTTTGAAAAAGAGGCGGAAAGCTTCGTGAACTTCATAAAGCTGAAAGGTTGAAGTTCAACCTTAAAGCCGGCGGCCAGGAGCTGTTGCGCCACATAGTTGCCAGAAAGCTCATGCCCTGTTGTTCCAGCGCCACGGTTGCCTTGGTTGGCATCGGCGATGGCCTGAAGTTCTTTAAGATGATCAACCACACCTTGAGTATCGATGCAGCTTCCGCGCAGGATGCATTCAAGATCGAGAGGGGCCGAGCGCGCCTCAAAAGTGATGGCCAGCAAAAAGCCGATAACCGTGAGGGTGCGGTAGAGAGACATGGGGGAGCTCCTTAAAGCGTAAGTCTTCCCTCCATATGGCCTTATTATTCTGACTTTGAAATGCGAGTTGAGAATTTGTTATATTTCTTTTGCCACGAGAGTCACTTTGGCCCCAGCTTCTAGTAGAAGGCCTGTTTGCGAGCAGCACGAAGTGTCGCCTGATTATATTTTGTTCTCTCCACTCCTTCGTCGCGACGTTTGAGTGCTGTTGGACCGAGATAAAACATGGTTGAGCGGATGAGGAAGCAATACTCGTTGGGATCGTCTTTATGGTAGTCGAAGTAATTCGTCACAGATTTGCAGACAGAGTTGTTGTGCATGAAGATGTTGGTCCAGGTTTGTGGACGCAACGGAGCTCGGGTGAAGAGCCGATCCATCACATACTCGTCTTCTCGAATATAGCTCATAGGTGAAACGTGGAACCACCACTTGTAGCGGAACTCGCGGATGTATTTGCTGGTGAAGAAGAGAAAGAGCTTCATAGAATTCACGCCGCGGTCTTGCCAGAGATCATGCCCCCAGACGTAGGCACGGTTGTAGCACTGAGAGCTGCTGCGTGTGTCTCGATCCATGCTGGCGAAGGCCTGCTTCATGTCTTTCATGGTGGCAAACTGCGTAGGCTCGTAGGCCTGAAAGTTAGACTCTTGAGCGAACTCGGTTGATTTTGAAGGATTTACTTTTTCAGGTAAGAGTTTGGCCCGGATGATTGAGCTTTTCTCATTCACCTCGAGCTCAACTAATTGCTGGGTCTGGATGGCTTTTTTTAGTGTTGCGATGAGAGTTGTCGCACGGGCCGGGGCCCACAGCACATCCCCCGATGTGGCCATAACAATGATGTCTTCTGAAGCGTCTTGCGAAACATCAAGCCCGGCGACGCCTGTCGTGATGAAGACCGCCTTTGCCTCGAGAGAAAATATGCATAACAAAGAAATAAGTAACAGCTTCATCATTTCCTCCTCGTGTTAGGGCCCATCTTAAGTAGACGCCTGAGTGGAGAGAAAGACTTAAATCTGAGTATTAGATTCGGTGTAAGAATGTGCACACAATTACTATCGTCAGCTGTCTACTTTTTTTCACCTTGCTCAATTATACTGAGGATTGGATAGTTCGCGGTTTGGACATCTTTACGTGTCTGGAGGATGACACGTGCGAGAATAGCCGCTTCAACTGGCTTGGCGACGTGGGCATGAAAACCTTCCGAGATGGCATAGTCAGAATCTTCTGCGCTCGCATAAGCCGTCAGGGCAATGGCCGGTACGTTGCCACCTTTCTCGATGGAAAGCTTACGAATCTTACGGATAAGTGAGTAGCCATCTTCGTTCGGCATGGCGATATCACTGATCAAAATATCGGGTTTAAATTCCTGGAATACCTTGAGTGCTGCTTTCACTGAGTCTACTGCTTTGACAACTGCACCATAGGACTTGAGATAAATCACGAGAGCTTCACGGGTATTATCATTGTCTTCGATAAAAAGAATTTTAATCCCCGTAAGACAGGGGTGATTCAATTCCTCGGTTTGCGCATCAGTTGTCTGCAAATCGGGAGGGTCGAGGATATCCGCGCCTGTGGGAATGACGGGAAAACTCACACTGAGGATGGCGCCACTTCCTTCCTGAGAGTTCTCCGCTTTCACGGCTCCTCCTTGTAGCTCCACGAGGTTGCGTACAATAGAGAGGCCAAGACCCAGGCCTCCATGGATGCGAGTCGATGCACTATCGGCCTGGCTGAAACGATTAAAGACATGAGGCAAGAATTCTTCTGGAATTCCTTTTCCATGATCGACAACTTTTATCTGGGCCGTGTGTCGAGAGTTGGCAAAACCATACTCGAGACGGATTTCAATTTTCCCACCCTTCGTCGAGAACTTGATCGCATTGGTAAGGAGATTCCAGATCACCTGTTGTAAACGGATAGGATCGGCAAGGATGAGGCCTTGTTCAGCGCCGAGGATGATCTCCAGCTGGAGCTCTTTTTTCTCAATGAGTGGCTTCACAGAATCCACTGCTGCTTGAATGACTTGAGCCGGATTCACATTGCGAATATTGAGCGCCAGTTTTCCTGAGATGATGCGAGAGATGTCAAGCAAGTCATCGATGAGCTGACTTTGCGCCTTGGCACTTTGCTCAATCACCGCTGCGCCTTGCTTGGTTGTTATGGCATCAATGCGGTTAGAGCCGATGAGCTGAGACCAAGTAAGAATCGCTGAAAGCGGAGTTCTGAGTTCATGGGAAAGTGTCGCGAGGAAAACGTCCTTCGAGCGGTTGGCCTTCTCCGCTTCACTACGCGCTTCCCGCTCCCGCACGAGAAGGCGTGTGAGCTCGTTCTCGAGCCGACTTCTTTCGGTGATATCGATGAAACTGACCAACACGGCTTCTGGTTCGTCGCCGATCCATTTCACCTTTCCTCCAGAGAGCAGCATCTTACGAACCCAGCCTGGTGGGAATTTGTAGTTGATCTCGTAGTCAGTGAAAGGAGTATTGTTCTTAAGGTTTTTGCTTATGAGGGTCTTGAGCGTCTCACGATAGTTCTCCGGGAAATCCATCAATGAGAAAAAGTTTTTACCCGTGGCATTTGCTGAGATCTGGAAATACCGATAAAAAGAGTGGTTAGCCGAGCGAAGTTGGAAATCATTTCCTAGTACAGCAAAGGGTAGAGGGACGGAATCCGCAATCGACTTGATGTAGTCTAGTGACTGTTTAAAGTTCTCTTCTTTCTGTTTGATCTGGTCGATATCCAGAAGTGCGATACTGACGCCATCAATTTTGTTTTCAAGCGTCTTGTAGGGCCTGATCTGCAACTGGCGCCAGGCACCTGTCTTATCCTGCACTTCAATCTTCTTGGCCAACAACGTCTCGGCCACTTCCGCAATCAAGACGACGAGATCTAAACCGAAGTTGGATTTGATATCACTGATGGGTCGACCGATATCCGTAGAGATAAGATTAAATGCCTCTTTGGCTTCAGTGGTGAAACGACGAATCTTCCCGTCGTTGGCGACCATGAGAATAGGGATCTCGGTGGAGGAGAGTAGATTGCTGAGATCGCTGCCGAGGATGGTAAGGTCCGTGTTTCTAATCTGCAGTTCTTCGTTGACCGTTGTAAGTTCTTCGTTCGTACTCTGGAGCTCTTCCTTGGCCGTTTCGAGTTCTTCGTTCGTGCTCTGCAGTTCTTCGTTGGTGCTTTGGAGTTCTTCATTCGCAGAAGTAAGTTCTTCTTGGCTTGCGTCGTATTCTTCAATGAGGGCGAGTTGTGACTCCTTGGCCTCCGCGAGTTCATTGGAAAGGCTTTCTAATTCTCGTTTGCTGATTTTTTGCTGCTTGCTTTCATTCTTGTGGGATTTGCTTGATCGTACGCTTTCGACCTGGGTTTTAGCATTAAAAATGACAAGGAACGTCCGATCTTTTGGCTGCGCCTGCGGATTGGTGGGCAACATTTCAATGTTCAAGAATGTTTGCTTGCCCTCAATGGTGAAGTGCATGTCTTCACGTTTCGCTAACTTATTTTCTTTCTGCACGGCCTTAATGAGGAGACGCAGTCCCGCTTGCAACTCAGGACGGGCCATTTTTAGGAGATTGGCACTGGGGTGACCGGTCGATGGCTCAAGATAGGGAACGCAGCGACCGCGAAACTGAAGAATCTCCAACTCCGCGTTGATGATCACACTAGGGCAAGAAAATTTGCTGAGGACAATTTTATCAGCGTCACGCTGGAAGTCGAGGCCACGCTGGATATCTGTTTTGTTGGTCGTTGGTGTTTGGGTGGTTACACTTGCGGTGGATTTCGCCGGGAAGCTAAACTTGATACTCGTGGGCACATTTTTTTTACAATAAAACTTATGGGTTTTGTTCTCTACTCCAAAGAGATTTGAGAAGCTTCCATGTGTTTCTGATTTTCCTAGCCATAAGAATCCACCCGGCTTGAGAGCGTAGTGAAAAATCGGCATGACACGTTTTTGCAAGGGCAGTGAGAAGTAGATGAGTACATTTCGACATGTGACCAAATCAAGCTTGGCAAATGGTGGGTCACTGGTCATGTCATGCTTGGAAAAGAGACAGAGGTCACGAATAGATTTTGTGACTTTATACCCGTCGGTTTGTCTTTCAAAAAACTTCTCGAGGCGACCCCTAGAAACATTTTTTTCGATGATCTTTGGATAGTTACCTGCTCGCGCGACTTGGATGGCGCGCTCGCTAATGTCAGTGGCAAAAATTTGCACAGGGGCATAGGAATCTTGAGTCTCGAGCCACTCTACGATGGCGATGGCCAGAGAGTAGACTTCTTCGCCGGTGGAACATCCAGCGACCCAAATGCGCAGAGGCGCATGAGGAGCATCTTTATGCATCAGTTTGGGGAAGATATGGGTCTTGAGGGCTTCGTAGGACGCTGGATCGCGAAAGAACTCGGTGACATTGATGAGGATATCATCATGCAAAATTTTGACTTCTTCAGGATGTGTCTGGAGATATTTATAATAGCTGGCAAAGTCTTTGGTCCTTTGCACAATCATTCGTCGTTGGATTCGTCGCTGAGTTGTGGCCATTTTATAGTGAGAAAAATCGACCTGAGTGGCGGCATGAATTTTAGTAAAAATATCAGCGAGACCACCGAGCGAAGGGCTCTTCTCGAGTCCGGCATCCTCAACGGTCGGTACGGGATAATGCGGATGAGCAATGAGTCGCAGCAGCTCTTGCGCAATTTTTTCTGGTTTCAGAATAAAATCGGCCACACCGGCGTCGATGGCGTGCTTAGGCATACCATCAAACTTTGCTGAGGCAGGGTCTTGCACGATGGTCGTGCCTCCGGCCGCGCGGATGAGTTTAAGACCGTGTGACCCATCATTTCCCATACCCGAAAGCACGATCCCGATGGAGCGACTCTTCATCTGCTTAGCTACAGAATCAAAGAAGTAATCAATCGAGAGGTGAAGAGGGGTGGTGATGCGTGGTGAAAGCTTAAGTGATTCACCTGAAATCTGAAGACTTGAATTGGGTGGCTTTATGTAAAGTGTGTTCGGTGCAAGTTTAACTCCGTCCTTCACTTCGAGGGTCTTGATCTTTGAAGCCTTGCGAATGATGTCGACGCCAAGGCTTTCATGGCTTGGATCTAGGTGCTGGACGAAGATGAAGGCCATGGCGGAATCGACTGGAATTTTTGCGAGGAAGAGAAGAAAGGCTTCCAGACCACCTGCTGATGCGCCAATGGCGACCACGGGGAAGTCTTTAGTTGTGCGTGCCTTGGTTTTTTTAGCAGCGCACATAGTTTAGACCTAAAGGTTGTTGGGTAATTGATGACCCATTTGAATGTAGCGTTGGACTTCGTGCAAGAACACCGTGATGTCGGAAACCTTAGGAATACAACCTGCGGCTTTGCTCTTTGGAAGGCGATCCATTCCGGTGTGAAACACGACAGGAACTTTTTTGACGATCTCGGGTTGGTTTTTCTCAAGCTGTAAGAGGAAGTCGTCGCCGTTCATGTCCGTCATCTGGTAGTCGAGCAAGATGAGGGCGGGGCTATCGATCTGGGCGAGTACTTCTAGCGCCTCGTTGCCACTTGTGGATGTGAAGACTCGATAGCCTTCCGACTCTAGGACGATACGATCTACAATCAGCATCTCTGGGCTATCGTCAATGACGAGAATGGAATCCTTAGAGGTATTCGACTGAAGATCCATTTTTGTCCTTGGGAGCTATTAGAGAGAGGTCTAGGTGCTTTGTCTTTATACGCTATTATCTTACAGTGGCCATGTAATAGATTGTTTAATCGCACCACCTGGTAGTCTTTTCTTTTTTAGCCAACATAACAGTGCTTTGAGACAGAAAACATGGCCTGTCTTATGTTCGAATTGGTGAGATATGGAGAGCTGATGATGTTTGCTGACAGATTTTCTTCACAAAATTTACACAAATCAGGGCCCATGCTAATTTGAACACATGCCAGGTCCAAGTCACATCGATCAATTACTCTCATTCGCAAAGGGCCATCCTTGGCACCCGCAACATCCTTTGTCGCTTTTGCGTCGTTTTTTGACCGATTTTATCTCCTCTGAAAAACTTATTTATGAAAAGCATGATGAAAAGGGGCCACTCGTCTGTGCTGTTTTGTTAGATCAAGTGAATAATCCGGCCAACGATGCCTGCTTAGAAATTTTGGGGATGAGGGCCGATGCTGACCGACGTGCGATCGTCGCTCCGTTGATTCAATGGGCGAAGTCTTCCGTTCCGAAACATCGTGCGGGTTTTCAAGTGGGACTCACAGAAGATCTCGTGACACCTGATCTTGTTCATTACTACGACACCTATCTCATGGAGCGGGCCGATCTCACTGGGGTCACTGTTCCGGCGATGGCGAATATCTCGATGGCGGTACTCAGCGATCAAGACCAAGTGTACGACGTGCTTTGTCGCTCCTTTGCGCAGAATCCCGATACCTGTATTCCTGAAGCGGCATTGTGGAAGAAAAGTTTTCTGCAATCACCCCAAACTCATTTTTATGTTTGGCGGGCAGGGTCCCAGATTTTGGGATTTGCCACCCTGGCCGAGAATGAAAATAGGGTCGGAACTGAAGTGCGTACCATCGGCGTTTTACCTGAGAGCCGCGGACAAGGGATTGGGCAGGCGCTCTTGGAACATTGTCTCGCAGAATCTGTGCGGCTGGGCCATGGCCAGTGTCAATTGACAGTGGCGGTGACCAACTTGAGTGCCCTGAACCTGTATCTGCGCGCCGGTTTTAAATCTATCGAGGTCCATAAGTGCTATCGAATGGCATTGAGTTAAATGGGCACTGCCTTTAGACTTAATGTATGAGATTTAATGCCATTGCAATTCTTATCGTTTTAGTAGGCCTTGCCACTCAGTGGGAGAAAGTTGTGGAGTACCTGACTCCCGAGTCAACCCCGACTGACTTTTTTAAAGAGGGTGAGTGCAAAGGAAAAAAACTTTGTGGCGTAGCTTATCTTTCGCCTCGCTCTCAAGCCACGAACGAGATTCTTCCAGAGTTAGAAAAATACATCGCTCGAGCGAAAAACCATCCGGATTATGGGATTCAAGTCATCGTGGGGCGCGGCCG
The DNA here is from genome assembly GCA_040377215.1 of Halobacteriovoraceae bacterium. GTDB lineage: Bacteria > Bdellovibrionota > Bacteriovoracia > Bacteriovoracales > Bacteriovoracaceae > UBA6144. The sequence continues at coordinate 121 of JBEIPE010000124.1, read as the reverse complement.
CACGCCTGAGGAGAACATCGCCAAAGCTGAAAAGTTGGGCAAAGGTGTCATCGTAGATAACAAAGATATTCTCGGAATGGAGTATGCCATCGTGGAGCCGCCGAGCTTCTTTGTGATTGAT
>JBEIPE010000186.1:0-6068 GCA_040377215.1 Halobacteriovoraceae bacterium | reverse complement strand
TTATCCGTAAGGCCCAGAAGGCCAACCGCACGGTGTTCTTCCACTGCACTGTGGGCGAAGACCGTACCGGCATGCTCGCTGGTCTCCTTCGTATGGAAGCCGATGGCTTCTCGACCGAAGTCGCTTGGAAGGACGAGATGTGCGCCAACGGTTACGCCGACGGCAACAAACAGAAGCCTTGGCATGTCGCCAGTGCCATTCATAAAGAACTCACTCCACTTTTCTTCGCCTTAGCGGCGAAAATTGAAGCGGGTGAGACACTTTCAATGAAGTCTTGTGCTGGGATTGCGCCGGCAGCAACCACTCGTACCTGTAAGAAGTAATCTTTTCAGGGGGGGCAGGACTAAGCGTATGGCCCTTGGTAACTAGCTGTTACCAACCAATCAAGGAGCCCCCCTATGAAAACGATCTTTGCCCTTGCCCTGTGCTTAGTTTCGTCGTTTGCCTTCGCTCAACGTGTTACTGGCCTTTCGTGTGATCGCAGCACCATGATCGATGCTCGTGGACGCACCATTCACAACTTCACTTTTAGCTCTGATTGCACCGAGGCCATTCAACAGGCCCGCACTTCATATGGCCGTTTCTGCGATGGCCGCCAGATGATGAACGTCCAAGGCCAGCAATTGGCGACCTACACCTTCTCTTCTGACTGCAAAGAAGCTTTGATGTCACCAGGTAACCGTTACGGCATTTCATGCAATGGCCGCGATTTGATCGACCGCAATGGTCGCACGATCCAGAGCTTCTCATTCAGCTCTGATTGCGCGGCGGCCGTTATTGAAATCAGTAACTCTCGCGGTCTCTACTGCAACAGCCGTGACTTGTACGATGTGCGCTCAGGTCTCGTGCACAGCTTTAATTTCGCTTCAGACTGTAAAGTAGGGCGCGAATCGGCTGCTCGCGTAGGCCGCTTCTGCGATGGCGCCGACCTACATGACGCCGCTGGTAACTTGCTTCGTCGCTTTACCTTTAGCTCAGACTGCCGCGACGCTCTAAACAGCTCTATCCGCTAGATATAAGGGGAGGGTAAAACCTCCCCTTTGTTAAATCCTTTGGCCAACAATTCCTGACATCGCATTCCCATCATTCCTCTCCAGGACTACATTCCCTCCACTGCACATCCTTAGGAGGATTCATGAAATTCGTTTCTGCCATTGCGGCACTTTCACTCTCACTTTCTGCTTTTGCTTTTGAACTTCCAGTCGGCGGCTTTGATGCTCTCGCTGTGAAATCTGCTCCACTCGCGGCCGAAGAAGCACCTTTGTTCGAAGGCATCGTGAAGCTTTCTAACTGCTCTGGCTCTTTGATCATTTTTGATGGCCAACCTACTGACCAGAAAGCTCTCGTGATGACCAACGGTCACTGCCTCAGCCTTCCAGGCGGCTTCTTGAAGCCAGGCCAAGTTATCGTGAACCAAGCGGTGAATCGCTCGATGAAAGTTTACGATGCCAACATGAAGCTTCATAACATCAAAGCGACGAAGATCGTTTACGGCACCATGACCAACACAGACGTAGCGTTGTACGAACTCGATGCTACTTACAATCAAATCCTCGCCACAGCGGGCGTACGTCCATTGCTTCTCGCAACGAACCGTCCTTTGGCGGCGACTAAGATCGACATCGCTTCTGGTTACTGGGATCGCAACTGGGCCTGCGAAATCGACGGATTCGCGTTCAGCCTTCGCGAAGGTGATTGGACTTTCACAGATTCGATTCGTTACAACCAAGAGTGCGACACCATCGGTGGAACTTCAGGTTCTCCGATCATCGAACACGGCCAACGCGTGGTGATCGGTATCAACAACACGTCTAACGAAGACGGCGCTCGTTGTACTTTGAACAATCCATGTGAAGTGGATGAAGCCGGTCGCGTCGTTGTGATCAAGCAGCGTTCATACGGTCAGCAGACTTACCAGATCAACGGTTGCGTTGATGCGAGCTTCAAACTTGATCTCGCTCTCTCTTCTTGTACTCTTCCGAAGCCATAGTCTAAAACGCAAAAAGCCCCTCGCATTTGGAGGGGCTTTTTGATGTTCAGGTACTCAGACCTTCAAAAATTTGGTGAATGTAGGTGGATTCTGGATCTCAAGGGGGGCCTTCTCCGAGATGCATGGGGTCCCCATCCTCCCTAAATCCGTGGATACCAAACGTACCGTCCACGACATCTTCACCAGAATTCCACCATACATGCTCAGCTCGGGTGGTCCTAGCTAGAGGGCGCAGCGTACGGACAACAGTCATCAAGGCCTCCTCGGTCTTCGTGAGAACCCAGTATCAACCCGTTTTGCCACAGCACCAAATTTCGCAAAATGCGAAATTTTTCGAACGAACTATTGATGAGTTAAGTAGGTATCAAGAAGAGATATTGAGGGCTTTCGCAGAGATTATTGGCACTTTCTCTAGATTAGCGCCCTAAAACGACGTTTTTGACCGTTCGTTTTCCCCACCAAAAACCATCCACCGTAAGCTTTTGCGCCTCAGTTTTGTAATGAGAGTCCTTCAAAAGCTCCCGGCGCAGACTTTTCATCTGATACCAAGGAATCTGCGGAAAGAGATGATGCTCCAAATGCCAGCCCGAGCGCAGGGGATACAAAAAGAAATCCACCACGAATGGAAACTCGTGAGTGAGAGTCTTTTCCTGTTCAGTCTCGGCGTTCTCACCGGTGTGCTCACCCACACCGTGCCAGCGAATCAGCAAAGGAGTGAGGGTCAAAAAAGCCAGCGCCCACAGCGCAAGCAAATGAAGTCCAAAACCGAGAGCGAAAGCGGGTGCCAGTAAAAAAACCCAGCCAGCAAGAGTACAGATCATATCTTCTGCACTGGCCGCGCGAATCTCCCCCGCCTTCACCTTCTCTTGAATGAATTTTTGTAAGTAGATCAGTGAGCGAACCGTGCTCTGTCCAGTGAGGTCGTTGATGATGTTTTTCTTCAAACGATCTTCCGGCACACCGTAGCCAATCTGAGCGCCGTGATAAAACGCCACCTCAGGGTCATTCACCGGATCACCGGAGAACTTGTGATGCTTGAGATGAATGTAGCGGTAGTCTTTAAGGTTCATCACAATCGGTGCCGCAAACAACGCCTGCCCCAAACGGTCATTCCAAACATTCGACGGCATGAGCAATCGATGGGCCGCTTCATGCATAAGGATAGAAAAGTGATTTTGAAAACCGGCGATGATCAAGAGGGCCACAGGCCAGGTTAAGGGGCCCCAAACCGAAGCGGCATAGGCCGTGAGCCAGATGCCACAATACATGAGAGTGACAGTGAAGAGAGAGGGTAACCAGCTTTTTTCAGCGTGAGAGCGCAGCAAGGTCGGATCAACGGTTCGCGCTAGATCGTACTTGCTGCTCATGCTGAGTTAGTTACCTTTCTGCCGAGCAGCGATGGAGAAGTTCTTCGCCCCTGCATTGCGGCCGATGTCCATGACCTCAAACGCAGATGTGAGTGATGAATTCCCATCCCCTTCCAGAATGATGGAGTCCGTTTTGTTTTCAGCGAGCGCCTTGGTGATCTCTTCACGCAGATTCGCTTTCTCAACGATCTTTCCGGAAACGGCGATGGTGCCTTCTTTGCTCAAAGAAATAATGACCATCTGATTCGGCTTCTCACTCACAGCACTGGTCTCAGGAAGATCCACATCAAGTCCTGATTCAAGGGCCGCAGATGAGCTCACCATAAAGATAATCAAGAGCACCAACATGACATCAATCAGTGGTGTCATGTTGATTTCGGAAACGATGCTATCGTCGCCGTCGTTATTCTTTTGGCTCATGGCCATAACTACTTCCCTTGGCGACGAGCGATGAACAAGAGTTCCGCTGCGTCTTCCAGTTTGAGTCGGAAATCCTGCGCGATGCTATTCACGCGAGTCTGCAAGAAGTTGTAGAACAACAAAGCGACAACCGCCACGATGATGCCGGCCGCGGTCGCGATCAGAGATTCAGAGATACCAGCAGCTACCACTGAGAAACCGCTCTTGCCCGATGAACCAATCGCCTTGAATGACTCCATGATCCCCAAAACAGTTCCGAACAATCCAACGAATGGCGCTGAAGAAGCGATCGTCCCGAGGACCCACAAGTGCTGGCGCAAACCGGCGTTGGTTTCAGTGAGGCGACGAGAGAGACGGTCACCCATCTCTTCTTTTGTGAGTGCACCGTCGGTCAAGACTTCGTGGGGACGAGCGATCAGCGCAGGAGCTGCTTTGTAGGCCGACTTCACTTCATCCAAACGAGCCGATGACAACGCTTGTTGAACGGCATCGGTCACTTGCTTGTAGTCGCGCGCGAAAGTGCGAAGGTAAAAAATCTTGTAGAGACCAATGGTCCACACCAAAACTGAAAACACGAGGAGTGGATACATGATGAATCCACCTTGATGAAAGAGGTCCATACCGGTCATAAAAAACTCCTGTGCAAAAGCTATAAATTGAAACAAGTATAACGCGAAAGCGATGGGCTGAATCTGAGATTCTTGATTCTGCCTAAACTGCTCAGGATTATTTTTTATCTTTTTTCAGTTATTGCTCCGCAGGAAAGTATGATTTAAAAGCCAAGTCCTAATGACGCTGTGACGAAGGTATCACCCTGACGAGTTCTTCCCTTCCCTGGATAGATATCATCCGTAGCTTCTAGATGGCGTATCTCCCAGCGCAACAGGGCCCCCTCCTCAAACAGATGATCGAGATTCACACTCGCCCCGGCCAAGCGGAACTTCGTCCCGGCCACAACTCCTCTTTCATCGTGCAAGTACTCAAGACGCGTTCCCCAGCTCCACTGTTCTTTCCAGCGGTAGCGCCACTGTGAGGACACTCCACCCCAGCCAACGAATTTATCTTCTCCTGAAATCCGCTGCGCACCGAGATCAAGCGCGGCCTTCCAATCAATTTTTTCTCCGGGCAGCTCAAACATCAAATCGTGAAAGACACGAGTACCGTTGCCACCACCAGGCGCAGCTTCTTCACCGATAAATCCATTGGAAGTTACTTTGCCCCAGGAGTACTGCGTCCCGATGGCCTTACCACTATTGTTTTCACGAATATTTTGCCAGCCGTTCATAGCGTGAAGCTGCCAGTTCTTGCCGCTCAAGCGCGCACCAGTGGCGTAGTACGGTGAGAACTCGGCCAGTAAACCTCGCGAGTAGGTCCAGTTATCTTTTGAAACCCATGACTCGTTACCAATGTGTCCGAGATAAATACCAGCATCCAGCCAGAGATCATCGGCCAGCTTGATGCCCGCGTAGGCTTCCTGCATGTGCTTTATCCCGGCGCCTTCTTTCGGCTCGGCAATGTAGTTCGCATCAACGCTATCGCCGTATTGAAAGGTAACCACGGCTCGTTTTTTTCCTTGCTCAATTTTTGCTCCAAGCATCGCAAGGTTAATACTGAAAGCATCATGCTTCAGAGGCTGGGTGGTGTAACTGCGTTCCCGGGTTTCTGGTCGATTGAAATCCCATGCATAATAAGTGTCGACGAAGCCTTGCCACGTCACCAAAGGTGCTACTGCAAAAAGTACATTCTTGTTCATAAAGATCCTCCGTGAGTGAAGTATCAGAGGAGCGCTCGTTAAAAAGGCGTAAAAATCAGCGTTTTAACACCGTTTTAACACCGATCCCTTTCTCTTTTCCGCCGTTTTTCTGTCGCGAGTCCGACAATGAGTTCAACCACAAGGAGCTCGCTATGCCTCGCCAAGATGTCCTTACGCTTTTGATCTACTTCACCGTTTTGCTGGTGCTTGCAGTACCTATGGCGAAATTCATCGCTAAGGTTTTTATGAGCGATTGGTCCTCACCCGTTGAGAAATATATCTACAGAATTGCGGGCATCGATCCTTTACTCGAACAAAAAGCTCCTGCTTATTTGCGTGATCTCTTGATTTTTAATGCCTGCGGTTTTGTCTTTCTCTTTGCGATGCTGATGCTACAAGGAGTGCACCCACTCAACCCACAAAACGTCCCAGGACTCTCGTGGCATCTGGCCTTCAACACCGCCGTGAGTTTTGTCACCAACACGAACTGGCAGGCCTACAGTGGTGAGGCGGCCCTCTCAAACTTTTCGCAGATGAT
>JBEIPE010000430.1:0-1972 GCA_040377215.1 Halobacteriovoraceae bacterium | reverse complement strand
TTCATCTGCGCATCCACCCGCTTGAGGCCCGCTTTGAATTTTTTGACGGCCTCGACTTCGTAAGGGTGCTTGCATTCGTACTGCGCATCGATGAGCGCGGTCACTGTGTTGGATTTAAAAAAGAGTTTACGGGCCATGCGATATTTTCCCGAATCCCAGAAACGCACCAGTTTTTTTCTTGAGATCATTTTATCATCACGCTTCGGCGGCGCTTGGCGCAAGCGCAACGGCACCACGCGCACATCCATATTTCCGTAGTCGTAGTGATCGATGGAATGCCCGACGCTGACTTGCCAGAGATAACTCGCCACCGTTTTCACCATCACATCATCTTTCATGATGGCGATGTCATCAGGGAAGCCAGGAATCTGTTGTGATAAAAATTTCGCCCAACTCATGACGAGTTGATCGTCATGGCCCACACCTTTGAGCCAGTCTCGTGCGAACTCGAGAAACACCGGCCAATACGCATCTTGGAAATCGCCATAGGTCGACAGCACTGGCGGCGGCGATTGAGGATAACAGTAAGCAGGGTAAGAGAGATTTCCTTTGATGCCTTTAAAGCCTTCCACAAGGAGATCGCGCAAACCACCGGCGTAGCCAGGATAAGGCGCGTAAGGCATCCACCACTTCGATTGTAAAAGCGATGAGCCGAAATTAAGAACTGCGTTTTCGAGGGGGAGAGTGAAGCGCAGGTGAGGCCAGCACAGTCTAAACAGCGGATGCCACATGGGCAACGCAGTCTTGGTGACAGCGTTCACACTATCCAGCGGAAAATGAATAAGAGGGTGGACCACAAGTGTGGCAGCGATGGCACAGCCTTGTAGCACGAAGTACTTGGCGAGCTCCCAGCTCTCTCCTTGCTCAGGAGTGAACATGGTGGTGGTGGCATCAATCCAAATGGCTTCTGCGATGTATTCGCCGTTCACTTTTTTGAGGAGTGTCTTAGTGCCTGAAGCATGAATGCCTGGAAAAGGCTTCACGACACGGATGGCCTCCAGATCGATGATGAATCTATCTTTGAGATCAAAGTCCTGGAAAATGTCTTGGTCGTGAGGATCCATATGCGCGGTGATGAACTTGGAAATCATCGATCGCGAAACGAGACGAGAGAACTCTTGATCGGTGACGGTCGCGAGTCCTGGCCGAAAGAGCGAGAGTGCAAACTCATAGGGAACCGTCAGGAGCGTCACCATGTAACGGGCGCCGATGTTCGCCCACCAGTCGACCCATTCACCGAAGGGGACATGCACCACTCCCATGGCTTCACCCAAAGGATGAGCGGGTTGAGGTTGCGGCCAAGGGCCCTTTCGTCCGTGCAAGAATTGATCTTCCGGCAAAGAATCAAGGCCAGTGGACTTCATGCAAGATTTCCTTTCAGTAACAAAGTGAAGGTGGTGCCGTGATCCGTCTCGCCTTCGCGCGATTCAACTTGGACATCACCGCCGTATTTTTCCACGAAGGTTTTCATCAGATGCATGCCATAACCCGTGCCGCGTTCACCAGAGGTGCCGGGACGGGTCGTTTTGGCCGAGACGCTGAAGAGCTGAGAGAGAAGAAACTCGGGCATGCCGATTCCTTCATCACGAATAATGAGACGAACGTAGCCAGCGGGCCCTTGCTCCACATGAACATGGATGGCCTGGCCCGGAGCGGAGAATTTAACGGCGTTGGAAAAGATGTTACCTAAGACTTGATGGACGAAACTCACCGAGTCCACCATCACCACCACAGCATTGTGTTTGTGTTGGTCGTAGCACAGCTCAAGGTTTTTATGAGTAAGAGGTGCCTGGAAGAGGAAGCGCACTTGTTCAATGGCGGCGTTGAGTGCCATGGGCAAGCACTGCACATCGGCCTTGCCTTCTTGAACTGCATACATGCGACGTACGTTCTGAGTGATGTCGACCATGTTGCCGACGGCCTTCATTGAGATGTCGACGTAGCGTGTTTTTTTAATCTCATCTTCGGTTCG
>JBEIPE010000234.1:0-4618 GCA_040377215.1 Halobacteriovoraceae bacterium | reverse complement strand
TTAAGCATCAGTTTATGATTTTTAGTCATCTGCCTTACGAAGTGACCGAGGTCAAAAAAGAATCAAAGCATACCTTGGTGGCGATTTCTTATCGTGGTGAGGGGCCCAATTCCTTGGAGCTTGGCGAGAGTGTACGCAAGACGCTTGAGCCCAGATATGGCGAGTTCGGTATCACTGGAATTCGTGCAGAGTTTGATCCGACTCTGCGTTGTCGTTAATTGATATCGAGCTTCTCAACCGTCTTCAAAAAGTAATCCTTACTCCACAACTCCAGGCCTGCCATCTCACGCTGGCCGAGAAACGGCGCCACATCAGCGCGTGCTTTGGCGATATCCAGTGATTCAAATTTTTCTCGCAGCATCTGCTTAAACTTTGCCGGAGTGAGCTCCCCTTGGTGATGACCACTTTGGATGAGGCGCGCTTCGAGATGTTTCAGATGCACCGGTGTTTTGCGACCGAGGTACCAAAGGTAATCATAGAAATCCCGGCCCTTCACACGATTGCCCCAGGCGCGTGCGAGGACAGCATGCAATTTGCCGGCAAAGAGATCGGGGAGTGGCATGGTCTTTACTTGGAACGGCAGTGGCCGCATGAGGTCCAAGACTTCGATCCCATGATCACCTGGTGGTTGTGTATCAACCTCGAGTTTGATCTTGAGCGTTTGACCGCCTTGCATACGCGAAGTGATAGCACCCGGTGATTTGATCTTGAGCAGATGGACTTTTGTTTCCGCTTTAATGAACGCCGACTCCACCGCTGATTCAGTGGTCTTGGTTTTCGCCTGCACTTCAACCTCAAAGCCAAAGGCCTCGAGTTCTTCGCTGATCGCTTTGTGATAAGCGGCGAGATTAAATTTTGCATCAGGCTTCAAGAGCGAGAAGTCCAAGTCTTCTGAGAAACGAGGGAGTCCGTAGAGAATGCGCAGAGCTGTCCCGCCGTAAAACAGCGCGTGCTCATAAAACTTCGCGCGCCAAAGACCTAGGAGCGCAATCTCCTGCATGATTTCTTTCAAAGCATTCTCGTAATCCTGCGTGGACTTGCATTTGTACTCATCGAGCATTTGTAAAACGGCGTTATCCACGGTCGAGTCCTTTGATGAAGGCTTTCACGGTGCGCGACTTGTAAGTCGCACCCAAGGTCTGCAGCACGCTTACATCAAGTCGTGCGAACTCTTCGGGTTCAATGCGCAGATCTTCTAAGAGTGAATCAGATACTCCGCGCAGAGCAATCACATCTAGTAGTGCCTTTTCCGGAGTGGCGATGAGAAAGCTTTGCTGGCCCTCAATTTGTAAACGAATACCCGCGGCGTAAGCTTCTTGGTTGATGTGCTCATAGCTAAATTGCCCCACAGGTGTGGCGAAGGTTTTTGTTTTTTTAAACGTCACCGATGTCACGGTGGCCACGCGCTCGGGGATGAGACCATAGAAGGACAGCGCATACTCCAATGAGACGTAGGATGGGCCATAGATAAGATTCGCCAAGATCTCATTGGAGAAAGGCGCAGGGTCCACGTCCTGGCCCCAAACGTAGAGACCTTTTTTGATGCGGATGACATGGCCGCGCTTCATGAGTTGGCCCACGAAGCGACGGGCGTGACTCAGTTCTTGAGTCGCGGCCATCAGTCTTTGATAATCAAAGTGCTTGGTGGGGATACGGCGATGTAACTCGAGGACGTCCATAATGGCTCCAGTATGTTACGGATATTGTCACATACTGCTTCGGAAAAAACAGCCAATAAGTTACAAGAAGTGTCACATACGGGTAGAAAAAGAAGAGGCGATGCCCTAAGTGCCTGTAAGGACTTAGGGCGAAGAAGGGGATTAAGGGAGAGTCACTGTCGCTGCTGAAAGTTCACCGCGGAAATTTTTGTCTCCCACGATCTTCAGTGAGCCACCTTTATAGTAACTGTTGGTGAGGCCGGCTTTCTTCAGGTTAATCTTGGCGGTCGTGTGAATGATGGCTTCACAGAAGTCAGCGCCGCCTTCAATTTTCTCGACCAGCACGGCCGTACATTGAACTGGGTAAGACTCGAGGCAGCCACCCACTTTGAGTGAGAAGGTGTGCTTCTTACAGCCGCCGCCGTAGCTCACATCCACTAGAATATTTTTTCCTTCTGCATCGATTTGAGCAGAAAGTACTTCCGCCGCTTGAGCGCCGAAGGCAGTGAGAGCAAGAGTCATCGCAAGGATAAGTGTTTTCATGGGGATCCCCTTTAAGTGTTGCCGTCTAAATAGGCGCTGGGTGGGGACTTGAAAAGAGGGGGGATGAGGTTGTGAAATATTTACTTGCGAGTCGGGACTTATTTAGTCAGACACTCTTTAAGGATCTGCTCAAAAAGCTTCTTATCTGAAGCGGGACGGCCATTTGTGGCTTGGGCCTTATTATGGCCGCCCACGTCCTGGTGGTTACCAGTTTGAGTTTGTAGCTGGGGAAGATAGGCTTTGTTCACTTTCATAGAGGTCTCCTGTTGCTTAAATTTTAAGCGCTCGGGCGACGGCCTACTTCGGCATTGGGTGGAGTGTTTGTGACGAAATCACCACATCAAAAATGAACTTGCTCAGTCGGGTACTTGGGATGCAACTGGAACGGTTTTAGGCGATACTTATTTCATGCAAATTAATTTGTCTGAAACAAGAGTCATGAACTTTGCGGCTTCTCGTATTTGGCCGGTGCTCTCAGATACGGCCACTGTGAATCGTAAAATGGGCCTAGCACCCATGAGCTTCACGACGATCAATGGCGTACGTCACGGCCAACAAAAGATGTTGGGCATGACCATTCGCTGGACAGAGGCGCCATGGGAATGGAAGCAAGAGCGTTGGCTTAAGAACGCACGGGTTTACTCCAGTGGTTTCTTTCATAAGATCGAAGGCTATTTTGAAATTAAGCCTATCGCGGCCGAGCAATGCCAAGTGTTGGTGCAGTTTTCCGTTCATCACAAATACAGCTTGCTGGTGGGGCTTTTGAACAAGGCCACGCAAGGTGTAATCAAAAAACTGCTTGATGAAGTTGAGAAAGGCGCTGCCGCTTCTTCGCCTGTGATAGGTCATGCAGATCCACTGAACCTCGAGCAATGGTTGAGTCAGGCGCAAGCCATTGAGCGTGCTCGAATTGCTCCTAAACTCACGGCCCATGCCACGGGATCTAGTTGGCAAGATGTTCTGCGCGAAGCTTTGTCACCGGCCATGCAGGGCCGCTTGTCGTTGCGCTTTGATGCTGTTTGTCCGCACTGTCGAGGCGCCAAAAAAAGTGTGCCACGTCTGACGGACCTGCCTGAGCGGCTCGCCTGTGAGAGTTGTGAGATCGACTTTGTGATTGGGACTCAGGAAAGTATTGAAGTGTCTCTGCGAGACAACACGCTTTCACCAGAGCAAGCAGGCATGGATTTTTGTAGTGCTGATGTGACCCACAAGCCGACGATTGCTTATCAACGCTTGGGGGGCGTGTGGATGGATGATCTCACCCTCACTCCAGGTGTTTACGCACTTAAGAGAAAAGGTGAGGCACGGGCCATCACGTTGTTGGTGGATGAAACTGCTGAGCGCCGGCTGTTGGATATGGATGCTTTATGGAAGGATCCGAGCTTTGCTCCACTGCGTTTGCACCCCGAGGTGGTGCTGCGGTCACAGATGATGAAACCCGCTGACCTGATCATGCTTGAACAGCTGGATCGTTTTCGTGGCGCTCTCATTGCCTCTGAGGTGATTCTTCATCCTGAGTTTGAAAAACTTATTCCGGCTGAATCATTGGCCACGGATTTTCCGATGGAGATGGGACGCCGGGCGCTGTTGTTTACGGATGTGGTGGGCAGCACGGAGCTTTATTATAAAATCGGCGACACGGCGGCCTTTGAAAAAGTGCGTGAGAGTTTTTTGCTGATTGGTGAAGTCACCAAACGTCACGAGGGCATCTTGGTGAAGACCATTGGGGATGCCACCATGTTTGCTTTTAGTTCGGCGGAAGCCGCTTTAAAGGCGGCCATCGAGATTCAACAGGCCAATCGTGGCCGCGACATGAAGTTGCGCGCCAGTTTGCATTATGGGCCATGCTTGTCGGTAGGAACTAAGGATGGGCAGGACTTTTTTGGGGACACGGTGAATATCTGCGCCAAGTTTCAAAGTGAGGCAGAGGCCGGCCAATTGGTATTTGAAGCGGGCCTGCGCCACGAAATCTCGCCCGCATTTTGGCAAAGCTGGGAAAAACAGCTTGAGAAAATCCCCTTTGTTCTCAAAGGTGAAAGCGGGCGTAAATTTGAGCTCTATCGTTTGAGTTTGAACTGACGGCTGAAAGCTCCGTAAGTCGCACGTTCGTCAGAGTTGAGCCCACTCTTGCTGGCGTACTGCAAATCTTTTTCAAGATGCAAATTAATTTCGGCCGCGACGGTTTCGCCCTTGTTGAGCTTCTCCATGTCGGTGACCGAAAGCACATCACTCATACCTACGGCAATCACTTGCGTTTCATCTGTGAGAAGAGCGCTGGTGATCAGCTGACCCTTTTGAGTCAACGAGATAAAGATATTGCGGGTATTAATGGTGATTTCGTCGTTGGCGATCTGTAGGCCTAAAGCCGCGTAGGGAGCGACCTTAACAAAGCTCCAGGTGTCCTGCTGCTCTTTGCA
>JBEIPE010000343.1:0-2954 GCA_040377215.1 Halobacteriovoraceae bacterium | reverse complement strand
CAAAGAGAAGGGAAGCTTGGAGTTCCTGTCTTTAGGCCTTCATTGCGTAAGACTTGGTTGGCACGGCCTGAACCGCGGACAGGGACTGAAAAGATGGATGGAGAGTTGCAACGCTTTCGTTTAAATGAACGACTAGAAGGACTGAGCGAGACAGATAAAGAGGCCTATCATCAATTGCTCACACAACGGGCGAAAGATCCCAGCCCACCTGCCGAGGTCTTTGTGGCACCGGCGAGCAATCGCCCTGATCAAGGGCATGGCCTGCGACGCTTGGCACTCACACAAGGGGATGGCTTTCGAAGAGGGGAGCTGCGACTGGCGCAGCATGATCTACTTGATAACGACCAAGGCCATGAGCGCTGGAGTCAGTTGGATGTGCTACGCATGAGTGCGGATGAAAAAGACGGTCGAGTATTTTTGCGCGAAGTGACTCTTGCCGATGTGGTCTCGCTGCATCCTTGGGATAAGCTCGGTTGGCGGCCCAGTTGGTATTTAAAATTTGGCGCAGAAAATCTGTGCGAGAAATGCATCACGGGTGCTTTTCATGGAGGCTTAGGAACTTCGTGGCGCTTTCAAAATGAGCGTGTGGTCTTGGGACTTTTTGCGGCCACGCGTGCGTACGCCTATCATCTGACTTCGGCGGCCGGTGCTCGAGGATTAGTGGGCCTGGCAGGGGAGCGCTGGAAAATTCTCAGTACCGTTGAGCGATTGTGGGGGATCAGTGAGGGAGATTTTCCCTGGCAGATGGATGTGGCCGGTTCATGGAGTTTCAATTCAGATTGGGCCCTGCGCCTTTTTACCACGCAACGCCTGATAGAAAGACAAGTCCGCCCCTTTGAGAGCGGACTGTCTCTGCAATACTATTTCTAACTACTTTCCGAGCAGTCCCATTAAATTCGCCCGTGCCGTTTCATGATCCCAACGTGTTTGCGCTTCACTTAAGCGCGCATTGGCCAAACGTTCATTGGCCTCACGTACGTCCGGCGACTGCTTTACTCCACGCTGATACTCAGACAGAGTCAGTGACATGTACTTCTCCGCCAGTTTTTTACTCTCGGCTGCCTTATGCAACAGATTGTGCGTGAGTTTTACATGCACTAAGGCCTTCTCGTGTTCCGCTGCAAGCTCGCGCTTGAGCTGAGCGGCGTAGAGTTCTTCACCACGACGAGTATGCTCCAAGGCCTGAGTTTCTCTACGGGCCTCGCCGCCATCAAAAAGCGGCAAAGTGATCATCGCCCCCACCGCCATATCTTCCCGTTGAGCTGCGGTATCAAAAAACTGCTGACGATCCGAGTAGTGCGTGAGCGCTCCATACACATCCACCCGAGGTGTCCACCATCTGTTCGAGCGTGTCGAGTTGGCCTTGAGCGTTTCCGCGTCAGCGAGGACGGCACGCGTCTTGGGATGAGTCTCCGGTGAGAAGGGCAGATTCAAAAGATTATCGTCATGAGCGTGAGCCGAACTCTCAGGAAGTGAAGGAAGCTCAGGAAGACCCAGCACAGCGGCCAAGAGTTTTCCATGATCATCCACTTCTTCTTCCTCACGGGCCAACTCTTGCTCAAGCTCCAGAGCGTACTGACGAAAGTCTAAGGTATCAGCTTCCGTCGTGAGTCCTGCGCGCACGCGTTTGTCGGCGGCTTTCAAGTGGTCTTGATTCGTCTTGAGAGTCTCTTGCAGAATCTTGACCGCTTCATGATGGTGGCGCCAGGCATTCCACAACTCGCGGGTGCGCGAGAGCACATGACGGCGAACATCATCACTATCGGCCATACCCGCCATATAACTGGCCTCACGAGCACGATCTAAGTATTGATCTCGGCCACCGTTATAAACGTTGATCGAGGCTTCCAGGGTCGCATAGTTTTGCGTGCGACCGCTGCCGGGGCCAAGAGTAAAGCTCTCACGACCAGCGCGCGCCATAAGCGTCGGCAAGAAGGAGCGCTTCAGGGACCCTCGCCGAGACTCAGCCGCTTCTAGTAACGACTGACTCTTACGCCACTCACCGTTGGTGGTGAGAAGTTCTGGCAGCTGTTGATAAGGCAGGGGAGCTGCGTGCAGCACCCCCATAAGTAAGATTATCAACATAGACTAGTCCAAGTTAGAGAAGCCAATAAAGAGCTTCTCTTTGTTAACGACCGGGAACATATCGAGGTTGAACGGACGCGTGCGCACCGTTGGCAACTTGCCGCTATAGAGATGGTCTTTCTTCGTGAGTTTGAACTCACCGACGTAAGAATATTTGCCGCCTTTCTTCACTTCCATTTTTACGGTGACTTCATTTTCAAAGCCGGTGAGGTCATGCTTTTTCATGTCAGGCGTGAGAAAATAAAGTGTCAGCGTGCCGTCTTGCGCGCGGATCAATTCAGCCTTGTAGTGAACTGTGGCCTTGGCATGGTGATTCCCTTTGAGGTCCGCTTCTTTCATAACCGACGCGAGGATCCCGCCGTAGAGACCGCCTTCTTTCACTTTCGGGCCATGGCCTTCATCATGAGCGATAGCATTTAGAGAGAGGCAGAGAGCGAGGATAAAAAATTTCATAGGAGTTCTCCTGATTGGTTTTGTTTTTTCAGATAATTCAAAGCCGCCTTCTCACCATAAGCAAGAAAGACAGCGGGGGTCACAAAGAGATCAAGTAGCGTTGACGTTAATAGACCACCGGTGATGACCACAGCGACGGGATGCAAAATCTCTTTACCCGGCTCGCCCGCAGCAAACAGCAAAGGCATCAAGGCCAGTACGGCGGTGAGTGCTGTCATGAGTACTGGTACGAGTCGCTCAAGCGTTCCACGAATCACCATGGCACGACCGAATTTTTCACCTTCATGTTCCATGAGATGCAAGTAGTGCGACACCATCATAATTCCGTTGCGTGAGGCGATCCCGCACAAAGTCACAAAGGCAATCAAGGAAGCCAGGGAGAAGCTTCGATCTGTCATCCAGATGGCAGCGATACT
>JBEIPE010000134.1:0-7633 GCA_040377215.1 Halobacteriovoraceae bacterium | reverse complement strand
GCCTTGATAAGAATCCCCTCGTGGTATCTTCGAATCGCCGCGCTAGGGACATCGTCTGTAGTTGTTGTCCGCAGCGCCGACTGGCGAATCGCTCCCCGATGTATCTCCACTAGGCCCAGTTTTTGGAGTCGCAGGAATGCAGCGCTGACGTCTTCGCGCTTAGCATTGAGGCGTCGAGCAATCCAGATCGGATCGGCCAGATTATTTCGGACCTTACTGAGGGTGAGAATTGCGTAATGGAGCCAGTCAGCGATGCTCTTGAATTTATCCTCGTTGATCAGTTCGCGCGCGAGTACTTCTCTCGAGGTGGTCACCTCTCCGACAAGAATTTCCTGGAGCTCTTGGGGTGAGAGCATCAGTTTCTTAGAGATCTTAAGCGCCTTCTCTGGTGACAAAGAACGACGACCTGCTAATAGGAGGCTCAGATAGGCAGGACTGAGTTCGAGAAAGCTAGCAAAGGCCCGCAACGAGTAGCTCCGGTTCTGCGACTTGCGGCGGTTAAGTTCGTGACTAAGCTTGAGTTGTAGAAAACTTGCGGATTTTATTTCCATGCCCGCAAGCTACGTCAGTTGAAAGAACTTGGGGTGATGCCTGTTAACAACCGTCAACTGGCAGAAAACACTTTAACTTGCAGCTACGCGATGCAGCTTTAAAAAAAAGGCAAAAAAAAGCGCCCCTGCACGAGGCGCTCTTTGGAACCAAGAGAGACCTTGAAATCCCTCTCAAGCAACAATCATCCTTGATCTTCTATTCTTGGAACTTGTTATGATTCTAAAGAAGTCTTGAGGCATCCGGATAGAACTCTTTTTCTGACAAATGCCTTCAATGCCCCGATAAAACTGGTCCGACGAAGCGTACTCTCAGTGGCTTAAAAGCCTTTCTTAAAAAGGCCCTCACTCGGAAATTTTATTTAGGAAAAAGCTCGCTCTTTTCCAGCGCCTGCCAGGCCTTTCCGAAATGCCCACCATGCCAGCGTGAGGCGGTTAATTTTTCTAGCAGCGTGGCCATTCTCCACTGAGAAGGATTCCCTTCATGCAAAAGAATGGTCGCCGCTGCGTGAGAGAGAATAAACACCGCCCCGAGTGGGCTGATCTGAGGAGCTGTGAGGCCGCGAGGGAACCCACCGCCTTCAGGCAACTCATGATGCTCAAGAAGAATTTTATCTGTATCAGGTGGAATGAGTTTATGCCGACGAATCATCTGCGCACCCTCAATCGGATGCTGCAAAAACGCTTTGATCTCTGGATCCATGCCCTCACGAAGTTTTTCTCCGCTCGCCGACATCAACCAAATCTCTTCGTCTTGATCATGGCGCGGCAACGCCAGATCATGTAGTAGCGCCGCCGTGGCGATCTTCATGTAGGTCTGCTCTGAGGTCCAACCGAGCTGAGTGGCCATGGCACACGCCACATGAGTGATGATGAGATTATGACGAACCATCCAGGCATGTTCGGGACGAAAAATCTTTTCAACATAAGAACGCAAATCAGGATCTTTGCGGACGGCCGCGAGTGATTGCTTCACCGCCTCTTGGGCCACTCGTTGAATCTCTTCGCGAAAACCATTCTCTTTCAAAGCGTGCCAGATAAATTCTGAGGCATCGGCAATCAATGGCACATCGGTAGAAGCTTTCAGCGAGCTCAGCAGATCTTCAAAATGCCCCATGGTCTTCTGCACATCTTCCGCCAAAATATAAAAGGTCTTGAGACCCTTTGATTCAAACTTCTTTTGCTCTTCCTCGCCGAAGGGACTGCCACGATGAAAGAGCTTCACCCAGTTATTATCACCGAGCTTAAGAAAGAGATCCGCCGGGCAAACGCCCAAGCGATAAACCAAATAGGGAGAGAGCGGCAAGGGCAGCTCAGCTGGTTTACCGGAGAGGTTGCGCCAAAAAGACGCTTTCGTCATTTCTTTAATCTCATGCACGAGATTGGAAGACTGGAGAAGGTAGTGACCGTCGACCGGACTCTCCCCTATCACCACCAAAGTCGCTTGAGGATGCTTGCCCTTGCATTCTTTGTAGGCCGCATCCATGCCGGCCCCCATGAACTGCTGGTTGAAAATAAAAACATCAACGGGACTTTTAAGGCGCTCGAGCGCCTCCTCAGTTCGATGGATGGCCGTGACCTCGGCCGAACTGAGTGAGGACAAATAAAGTCCAATCAGTTCGGCGAGTTCAGAAGTCTGTTCGAGAACCAGTACTTTCATGTCTTCTGGAACTCCTTAAGAGCTTCGGCGCGGAGATCCTTACGAAGAATTTTGCCTACGTTTGTTTTAGGCAACTCCGTGCGGAACTCCACATATTTGGGAACTTTGTAAGACGTCAGTTGTTCGCGGCAATGCGCGATCACTTCTTCTTTTGTGAGCGTGTCGTCTTTTTTCACGATGTAGACCTTGATGGCTTCGCCGGCCTTCTCGTCAGGCACGCCGACCGCAGCGCACTCAAGCACTTTCGCGTTCATTGAGATCACATCTTCAAGTTCGTTTGGATAAACGTTAAAGCCAGAAACCAAGATCATGTCTTTCTTACGGTCGACGATCTTCACGTAGCCTTCTGGTGTCATAAAACCCAAGTCTCCGGTGCGGAAGAAGCCATCCGGAGTCATGACCTTCTCAGTTTCTTCTGGGCGCATCCAATAACCTTTCATGACCTGTGGCCCACGAATACAAAGCTCGCCCACTTCACCAATGGCCAGGGCCTGGTTGTTGTCGTCCTTGATCTCGAGATCCGTCGAAGGAATCGGCAGACCGATATAGCCATTGTAGTCTTTCAAGGTCATGGGATTAATACAGGCCGCAGGACTGGTTTCTGTGAGACCGTAGGCCTCAATGAGTGGCTTCTTCGTCACTTCGCGCCAACGATCGGCGACACCTTTTTGGACCGCCATACCGCCGCCCAAGGCGACTTTCAATCCCGAGAAATCCAAGTTGCGGAAGTCGGCATTGTTCAGCAAACCATTGAACAGTGTATTCACACCGGTGATGGCCGTGAACTTCCACTTCTTCATCTCTTTGACGAAACCAGGAATGTCGCGCGGATTGGTAATCAAAATGTTCAAGGCCCCAACGCTACAGAAAACGAAGCAGTTCGCGGTGAGCGAGAAGATGTGATAGAGCGGCAACGGAGTGATCAAGATCTCTTGTCCGTCGGCAATGTAGTTTTTAATCCAAGCGCGCGCTTGCAACATGTTGGCGACGATATTGCCTTGGCTCAAGATGGCACCTTTCGCGACGCCGGTGGTTCCACCGGTGTACTGCAAGAAAGCGATATCATCATGAACCATCACTGGTTTTTTGTATTTCGCTGGATCGCCTTTTTCGAGGCAGCTCTTGAAGTCGATGACGTTAGGCAGATTATAATCTGGCACCATCTTCTTCACTTTCTTGATCACGAAATTCACGATGTAGTTTTTCGGGAAATTCAACATGTCCCCGATTTGAGTCAAGATCACATGCTTGATAGGAGTCTGCGCGATGACTTTCTCAAGGGTAGAGGCCGAGTTGGCAAACAACACGATGGCCTTGGCGCCGGAGTCTTTCATCTGATGCTCGAGCTCGCGTGGAGTATACAGTGGGTTGACGTTCACAGCGATGAGGCCCGCACGCAAAATACCAAAGAGTGCAATCGGGTACTGCAAGATGTTCGGCATCATGATCGCCACGCGATCGCCCTTCTGAAGACCCAGATCATTTTGCAAGTAGCTTGCGAAACGACGGCTTAAGGTATCGATCTGACCAAAGGTCAGCGTGGTGCCCAAGTTGTGAAACGCTGGACGCGAAGTGAACTTCGCAAAACCGTATTCTAAAATTTCCGTGATGTTTTTGAATTCATTCACGTCGATCGTCTGGGGAACACCCGGATCATAGTTCTTGTGCCAAACCTTGGTCATGAGTCACTCCATTTGATTGTGAATTTTCTGCGTTACCATATCGAATGTTTTATAAAGATCATCGGCATGGGCCTTGGCGAAGTACTCTTTGCCACGGGTGTGCACCTTGGCCTCACTCCACTGCTCAATACCTTCAACCCAACAGGTCCATTGAATTTTAGCGTCATCCCCAAACCACTTATTAAATTTTAAGGACTTCTCGCGAATCAACGCATCTAAAGCAGGGGTGTGCTCCATGTGTCGAAAAGTAATCTGTAAGCTCATACTCACCTCCTGTCTGAGAATTGATTATCTTATTTTAAGCGGCCTAAGCCTATGACGGAGAGTATAATCGTCCCTAAGTGAGGCCAAAATGATTGAACGTAAGCAGGTTGTTGAGCGAACCCATCAGGCGTTCCACATGGCGCGAACCCTGACCTATTTAGGCGAACTCAAACTTCTTAACTCTTTCACAAAACTTTTTCGTCCGTGGGTTGAAGTTCCTGAGAACCACCCGGACAAGTCATTGCGACCGTTTTTGCTCAAAGATATGGAAGAGCTTTTCCGTCACGACGCCGGGCTTTTTAGCTCGGGCGTTTTGCCCCTCCCCTTGCTGAAGCCAGAGTCCCCTATCGAGCATGGAAAACGTCTGGCGCGCATTCTCTACACGGGCGTTAAGATGTCCCGTTTGCGTAAAGTCCGCGAATCTAAGCCAAAAGTGGCGAAGCCGGATTTACCTGAGTACTTCGTTCGCAATTTTCACTGGCAAATTGACGGCTATCTCTCAAATGAATCTGCAGCGGTCTATGATCATCAGGTTGAAATTCTTTTTACCGGCACCGCCGCGGCCATGCGACGTCTCATTTTCTCTCCCCTGTCGGAATTTTTAGCAAATTTTCAGGGTAAGGCCGACATCCTTGAACTGGCTTCCGGCACCGGCGAACTCAGTGCCGCCGTCCACATGGCCTATCCGAAGCATCACCTCACGGTGACAGACCTCAGTGCCCCCTACTTAGCTCTGGCACAGAAGCGACTGCGTGGACAGGAAGTGGATTTCGTTCGTGCTGCTGCAGAAGAGCTGCCCTTTAAAGATGCGTCTCAAGATGTCATCTACAGCGTTTTCCTTTTTCATGAACTTCCGAGTGAGGTTCGCGAAAAAGCTCTCGCTGAAGCCTTTCGTGTTCTGCGCCCTGGTGGTCTTTTCATCATGGTAGATTCGATCCAAAAAGATGAAGTACCGGAATATGCATGGGCACTGGAAAAATTCCCGGTGGATTTCCATGAGCCGTTTTACAAGAGCTACACTCAATGGCCGGTAGAAGAGGCGCTGACTCGCCACCACTTTATTCAAGTGGCTTCACGCCGCGGCTTCTTCTCAAAATGTGTCTGGGGAACTAAGCCTTCTTAAGCGCGAATCTTACTGATGCCGGAAGTATGTCGTTGGGGATATCCCAAAAATCCGGCGACGGGGCCATGGCGTAATTAGCGTAGTAGTAGAAGAAATGAATATTCAAACCGGCCGCTTTCAATTCGTCTTCTAGCACTAAGCTGTCTGAGATCTTCCTGACCGGCACCCACTGAGCGAACATCTGCCACAGAATATTATTCTGATCGAGCATGTAGCCCGGCGGAATAAAAAGTTTTTTTCGATGCACCATAGTCTCGCCCACCAGAATTCCGTGAGGGGCGAGATGCTGACGTACCAATAAAAGATAAGACAGACGTTGCGGCTCCAGCGGCAAGCAATGCAAAAGATGGGAGTCGATCATGAGATCATACTCTCCCACGAGCTCAGCATCGGGACGCCCAAGGTCCATACACAATGTTTCAATTTCGAGGCCCTCAGACTTGGCCAGCGCACGAGCAACTGTTAGAGCGTTGGATGAAATGTCTACGACCGTCACACGAGCACCTCGACGCGCTAGCTGCAGTCCTACTCCACCAAGGCCACCACCTAACTCTACGACCCGCAGTCCTTCCCATGGAAGCTGGGCGAGAAATCTCTCTTTGTTTTCGTCAACTAATTGCAGGAGACCTTTCGACTCGCGTGTGACCCGTTCACGCATCTCATCAGAGACGGGAATCCGCGTGTACGGGGCATAGGCATCATCGTAGTAAAGGGAGAGGTCCATATTGTGTCCTTCATTACAAAGTGTAGAATGAGAGCACGTTTTGCGCTAGGTTTTTGCGATGAGAGGCCCTATGTCATATTCATTTGTTCTCTTGCGCGGTTTAATCCGTGAAGCCGGTCACTGGGGCCCCTTTCTCCATGATCTCCAAGAGCAATTTCCCGAAGCCACTATCGCTTGCATTGATATTCCAGGTGCCGGCGTGCGCTACCGCGATCCCTCCCCTCTTTCCATGGCTGAAATTGTAAAAACCATGCGCGCGGATTTTCTGCGCCTCAAGCTGCCCGCTGATCGGCCGGTGGCGCTGGTGGCGATCTCTCTTGGTGGCATGATCGCCGCTCAGTGGTTGCAAGATCACCCAAAAGATTTTCAAGCGGTGGTGTTGATGAATACCAGCTACGGAAATCTGAGTCCTATCTGGCAACGCTTACAACCCAAGGCCTTTCAGCTGCTGCTTAAGGTTCCCCTGCTTAAAGGCGTTCCCAAAGAACATCGGATTTTGGAGGTGGTGAGTAACCGCCAAGACAAGTATCAACAGGTCGCTGAGATGTGGGGGAAGATTGCAGCACAGCGGCCAGTCTCATTGCAGAACACTTTTCGCCAACTCTTCGCTGCGGCTCGTTTCAAGACGGCCGTGAAAAAACCGGGCGTGCCAGTTATGCTGCTCTCATCGTTGCAAGATCGAATGGTGAGTGTGGAGTGCATGCGAACGATCGCGAAGGCCTGGAAGCTACCGACGGTGGATCACCCCACCGCCGGCCATGATCTTCCGACAGACGAGCCCCGCTGGACAGCGGAGCAGATCCATCGCTTTATAACGAGTCTCTAGTTCTCTTCGCTCGCTGCACCACGGCCCGCACTCAAGCGGCTCTGTAGATCGGCCAATGTTGAGCGCACTTGTGGCATGGCCGTCTCTGCGTTGAGTTCGAGGAACTCAACTTGCAAGCCGTTAATTCGCACATACACCACTCGCGAACTCTTACTGTTGTCATCCCAAATTTCAACCATCGCACGCTGTTCAGCATCCAAGAGGATACGATCTTTCGCCTGTAGAATCAAAGCGCGAATGGTTTGGTCGTTTGCAGGTGTACCTGCTGGAACCACTACTGTCTCAACATCTTTCACAGCATAACTTTGATCACCCACACGAAGAGCGATGCGATTATTTGGATCTGCCGACTGGACTGATGGCAGGCCTTGCGAATCGCGAATGACAGCACCACGAGTAGCGGCGGTCGATCCAAAAGTACTATCTACCGAAGCCTGACGGAACTCACTGCTGCCCACAGCATCTGAGGCCGAGCGACCACCGGCTGAACCAATGTTAAAGCCTTCGCTAGCAGGACCGCGTGAAATTCCTCCACGACCTGATCCACTTGCAACTTTTCTATCACCAGCTTCGTCACCTTCTTCATTAGCGCGAGCAGCGACATCGGCCCCGTTCGTACGGGCCTCCGCAGCGGTACGTGAGGCTAAGAGTTCATCGCGCACGGCTTTCATCTCTGCACGTAGGGCTTCAAGCTCACGGCGAGTGGCATCGGCTTCAGGGCTCGTACCAAGACCGGCGATCTGTGCATCAACTGCTGCAATCTGCGTGTCTTGTGCGTTGATCGAACGCTGAATATCACGAACCTC
>JBEIPE010000322.1:0-3191 GCA_040377215.1 Halobacteriovoraceae bacterium | reverse complement strand
GTCAAAAATCTCGGAAGACAATATTGAAGAAACCCTCAAAGTCGTTCGCACCGCTTTGTTGGAAGCCGACGTTAACTTTAAGGTCGTCAAAGAGTTCATTGAAAAAGTTAAGGTCGATGCCCTCGGTGAAAAAGTTCTCAAAGGTGTTCAACCTGGCGAGCAGTTCATCAAGATCGTTCACGACCAGCTTACAGCTTTGATGGGGGACACTCATCAAGAGTTGAATCTCAATGTTCCAAGCCCTGCCGTCATTTTGATCGTCGGCTTGAACGGTGCAGGTAAAACCACCTTCACAGGTAAGCTCGCTCTCCACTTGCGCGGCAAACTCAAAAAAGATGCCTTGATGGTTCCCGCGGATAACTTCCGCCCTGCGGCCAAAGACCAATTGATGACCCACGCTCGTAACTTGGGCGTGGACTGCTTTGACTCTGACCTCTCGATGACTCCAGCGAACATCGCGCTCGCGGCGATTGAGGAGGCCAAGCGCCTTCGCAAAGATGTGGTCATCATCGATACGGCTGGCCGCTTGCAAGTCGACGAAGAACTCATGCAGCAGTTGGTGGACGTTCGTCGTGTGACGAATCCCACAGAAGTTCTCCTTGTGGCCGACGCTATGACCGGCCAAGAAGCCGTCAACGTCGCTAAAGTGTTCCATGAGAAAGTTCAACTCACCGGTGTGGTGCTTTCCAAAATGGATTCGGATGCGCGCGGTGGTGCTGCTCTTTCCATTCGCCACGCTACGGGCGTGCCCATTAAATTCGTCTCGATGGGAGAGAAGCTCAAGGACCTTGAGCCCTTCCACCCTGATCGTCTCGCCAAGCGTATCCTCGACATGGGTGACGTTCTTACCCTGGTAGAAAAAGCTCAAGACGCCATCAACGAAGACGACGTCACCGGCATGATGAAGAACCTTGAGAAAGGTCGCTTCACCATCAGCGATTTCGTTCGTCAGATGGAGGCCATCAATCGCCTCGGTTCCATGGGTTCTATCCTCAAAATGATTCCAGGGATGGGCGGCATGCTTCGTCAGATGGGGGACTTGTCTCCTGCGGAAAACGAAATGAAAAAAATGCGTGTGCTGATCAACTCGATGACGGCCAAGGAACGGGAAGAAACCAAACTCTTAAAGCAGAACACGCGCATCGCTCGTATCGCCAAAGGCGCCGGTCGCCCTGAAACGGACGTACGTGATTTCCTGCAGAAGTTTGAGCAGATGGAAAAAATGATGGTGGGAATGATGTCCATGATGAAGGGTGGCGCAATGCCCAATCTGCCTGGCATGGGCCCGGTGAAAGGATTTCGCCAAGCGCCAAAAGACGCTCAACCCTTTCAACAAGAGCGGGAGAAGAGCAAACCGAAGAACCCTTTCGGGAAGAAGTATTTCTAATAACGCGAAATGTTTGACGTCCCCTCGGGGAAGCGTTAAAAATGGCGTTCAATTATTTGAGGAGCATTTCAATGGTTAAGATTCGCATGACACGTTTGGGCCGGAAAAACCTTCCGATCTACTCGATCGTCGCTACAGACTCACGTTCACCTCGTGATGGTCAGTTCCTGGAGAAATTGGGGCAGTACAACCCTAAGGCACCAGAAACTCTCAAGAGCGTAAATGTTGAAGGTATTAAGGCTTGGTTGAGCAAAGGCGCTCAACTCTCTGATACCGTAAGAACTTTGCTTAAGAAGAACAACATCAAGTTATAATGGTTGGGTTTCTCCCGACTGTTTAACCTAGGACGTTGTTATGAGTGAGCTGAAAGATTTGATGGTTTATATCTCCAAAGCATTGGTGGATATGCCTGATAAAGTAGAAGTGAACGAGATCTCGGGTGAACAGACCACCGTGATCGAACTCAAGGTCGACAAGACGGACTTAGGCAAAGTGATCGGCAAACAAGGCCGTACCGCTCGTGCTCTTCGCACCATCTTGAACGCCGCTTCGACTAAGCTTCGTAAGCGTTCGGTGCTCGAAATCATCGAATAGCGATTCAATAGATACTCAAGGAAATCCTGGCCCCTCAATAGAGTGGCCAGGATTTTTTATTTTATGCCTACATCAAACCGCGTGCTCTTGGGTTACTCCGCCAAGCCCCATGGTCTCAAAGGCCATGCCGTGTTTGTTTTGCCTTCGGGCAAAGACACTCACCTTAAGACGGGTCACCAAGTGTGGCTGCAACCGGTAGATCGCTCTGAGCTGCCTCCTGCTGGTCGCGAGTACACTATCCGCGAGATCAAAAAAGGCAACGACGTGCTGGTGCTTCTCGAGGGCATCGCCGATCGCACAGCGCTTGAAGCGATTCTTCCTTTTGAAATTTTTTGTGAACGCTCGCAGTTCCCTGCCCTCAAGGCCGGTGAATTCTATGTCACCGACTTACTCGGACTCACTGCTGTGGATGAAACCGGCAAGACAGTCGGGAAAATTCGCTCTTACTTTGAAACTCCTGCGCAACTTATCTTCACGATAGCGTTGAGCAGTGGTGGGGAAGTGGATCTGCCTTACGTGAAGCATTTCTTCCCGCGGGTGGATTTGGCTGCGGGCACCGTGCAGATTCTTTTGCCCGAGGACATCTAGTGATCACTCGTCGCATTTGGATCATGACTCTCTTTCCAGAATTTTTTAAGCCGTTGCTCGATTGTGGAGTCGCGGGCCAAGCATTGCGTGGCGAGCGTGCTGAGAGCATCAAGTTCGATGTTCGTCTCGTGAATGTGCGCGACTGGGGCATGGGCAACTACAAGGCCGTTGATGATACGCCTTACGGCGGCGGGCCGGGTATGGTGATGCGCGCGGATGTGCTCGCCAGTGCCTTCAATGAAGGTGTGATGATTCCTGGTGGTTACGCTGATAAAAGTGAACTCACTGTGATTTACACCGGGCCACGTGGCACTCCATGGAACAATCAAGTCGCACGCGCTTTCGGTGAACAGACTCTCACAGACAAAGACATCGTCTTCATCTGCGGCCGCTATGAGGGCATCGATGAGCGTTTTCTCACTCACTACGTAAACCTCACGTTCTCCCTAGGAGATTACGTTCTCACCGGCGGCGAGCTGGCGGTGATGACCATGCTCGATTCCAGTGTGCGATTTGTTCCCGGCATTCTTGGCAACAAGTCATCGGCCAATGAAGACTCGTTTGAAGATGGCCTGCTTGAATGCCCGCAGTACACCAAGCCCCGCGAGTTCGAAGGGGAGAG
>JBEIPE010000240.1:0-4519 GCA_040377215.1 Halobacteriovoraceae bacterium | reverse complement strand
TAACCGGCCTGAGATAATGACCAAGCTGAAACGTCTGGGCCCTCTGGCCCTCAGCTTTTTTCTTCTCATTGCCGGACTTGAGCTCGTCTCGTTTATTTACCTTTCTCTCAGTTCACGCGAACTGCACTCTCCCGCATTCTACTACGGGCTCATGAACCCACCGGCACAAAAGCCTGGTTGCTCTTGGGGAGATAGCGTCTCGCACCACCCCTATCTCGCACTTCGCTATCACCACAGGCTCCCATGCAGGCATCCACTGGCCAATCAACGAGGCATGCTAGGGCAAGAGATTCCTGCGACAAAGAATCCAGGTGATTACAATATCCTCCTGCTGGGTGGCTCTGTGGCTGAGCTCATGTTTGTCAGTAAAGAATTTGAAAAACAGCTCCACCAAACTCTCCGTCCCCCTCAAGGGAAAACCTTCAAAATCTTGAATGGAGCGATCACAGCTGGACAGCAACCTCGCCAAGCCATCGCGCATCTCCTTTTGGGTGAGACTGCCGACATCGTTATTACCTTGGAAGGTTTCAATGAGCATTTTAGCTATCGCAGCTCGCTGCCCTTAGAAGCGCCACCACAATCTTGGTATGAGATGGAGGACATCCTCCAGGAGGCCCATGGCCCCCATCAGCTTGAGATGTTTTTACGAGGCTGGCTCAAGGGGTCCGCTATCAAAGCGGCACAAAATCCACTTCTCGCCCATTCTTATACCGCAGTCCTGTTTTACACAGTTACTAAGCACGCCTTGGCCTTCAAGCCCCACTTCAATGACGGAGTGGCCCCCTACCAAAAGCAAATCAAAGAAGAGGCCCGTAAAGCCCATATCAAAACCTACGCAGGGTATCTGGCGAGCATGGGCCAGTTGGCCACAGGACGCGCCCAGCAGCTCCTGGTCTTTTTTCAACCCGTCCCGGCGCTCTACAAACCCCTGACGGATGCTGATCGAAATGCGGCGCAAGACTTGAGTTACGCGCAAGATTACCAAGATCTGGTGACGGGTGTTGCCAATCATCCGGCCCACAAAGTGAAGGTCATTCCCATTTTAGATACTTTCAAAGACTATCAAGGTGATCTCTACATCGACCTCATTCATTTT
The DNA here is from genome assembly GCA_040377215.1 of Halobacteriovoraceae bacterium. GTDB lineage: Bacteria > Bdellovibrionota > Bacteriovoracia > Bacteriovoracales > Bacteriovoracaceae > UBA6144. The sequence goes on along the minus strand of JBEIPE010000240.1, from coordinate 3,423 downwards.
CGGGATGATTCTCGCGGAAATGAGTGGCTCGCGCGAAGAATCGTTGCTGAAATGGCCAAGAATACAGATTTGAAAAAGAAGTAAGAAAAGGGTGCTGTATGTTCGGTGAAATCGACAAGCTCGAGGAAATGAAACAGAAAGTGAATGCTGTTTCTCCGTGCTTTTGTATGGCGAAATGGATGCACGTCACGATCCATCTCATGACCGGCCACACCCATTCTTGTTACCTGCCCCAAACTCACAAAATCCCGCTCAAAGAACTCGAAGGCAATCCTTCGGCTTTGCACAACACGTCGTTCAAGAAGACTCAACGTAAACGCATGCTGAAAGGTGAGCGCCCAGAAGAGTGTGGCATCTGCTGGAGCATTGAAGATTTGCCGGGCGATCAAGTGAGCGATCGTCACATGCGCTCAGTGGATAGCTGGACCATGCCCTTCTTCGACAAAATCAGCAAAAGCACGGGTGATGAAAACGTCAATCCAAGCTACGTTGAAGTCAGTTTCTCGAGCGCCTGTAATTTCAAATGCAGCTATTGCTCACCCCACATCAGCACATCTTGGATGGACGAGATTCGCAAAAAGGGCTCTTACAAACTCGCGAACGAAATGTCGCACCAATATCTTCCGTGGTTCGAAGAGAACGGTCTCTTGCCGATGGACGAAGAGGCCAACCCCTATATCGACGCATTTTGGGAATGGTGGCCTGAGCTCTCGAAAGATCTCATGTTCTTCCGCATCACGGGGGGCGAGCCGTTGCTGAGTAAGCACACCTTTAAAGTCATGGACTGGATTAACCAAAACCCTCTGCCCAATCTTGAGCTTTCTATCAATTCCAATTTGGGCATTCCGGTTAAGCAGTTCGACAAATTCCTCAACCTCCTCAAGCCGATGATTGAACAAAAGAATGTGCGCTCATTCATTCTGCATACGAGTATTGATACTTATGGAGCTCAAGCCGAATACATTCGAAATGGCCTCAACTTCAAAGACTTCGAGGCGAATGTTGAACGTTATCTCGAAGAAAACCCCACTGAAGAAATTGCTTTCATGTGCACGTTTAACAACCTCAGCGTTGTCGGTTTCCGCGACTTTATTGATTGGGTGATCAGCCTCAGAAAGCGCTTTAACAACGGCCACCGAACAGTGCTGCTCGACATTCCCCACCTTCAGGCCCCGGCGTGGCAGACGGCCAATATCCTCACCGAGGACTACCACCAGATCATGGAAGACCACATCGCCTACATGCGCGGCCGAATGGAGAGCGATCAAATGATCTCTAAGGCCGAAGTCCTCAAAATGGAGCGAATCCTAGAATGGATGAAAAAGCCTCTTCCAGAGGACGTGCTTTTAGAGGCCCGCCAGAACTTCTATTACTTCTTTAGCGAGCATGACCGCCGGCGCAATACCAATTTCCTCGATACATTTCCGGAGATGAAGCGGTTTTGGCAGCTATGCAAACTCTTGGCCCAGGCCAACGCTTAGCAACACCAGCTTCTCGAATTGACAGGAAAAGCCTCTAGGCTTACATTGCCCTCTCTAAACTCACCTAGGGCAAATAAGTAGGGACATCCCTCCCCGACAGGTGGTTATTCGTAAGGAGTTCGCATGTACTGTGTTGTGGAAATTAAAGGCCACCAATATAAGGTGTCGCCCGGTGACCTTATCGACGTTGAAAAACTCGATTTGGAAGAAGGGAAAACTGTAAATCTTGATAAAGTTTTGCTCGTTGGCGGAGCTACAACAATCGTCGGTGCTCCGACTGTTGCTGGCGCTACTGTAACTGCAACTGTTGTTAAGCAAGGTCGCACTCGTAAAATTTTCGTCCTTAAGCGTTCTCCAGGTAAGTGGCGCCGTAAAAACGGTCACCGCCAGAGTTTCACTGGCCTCGTGATCACAGCGATCGCAGACGGCAAAGGTGGAAGCGCAAAAATCGATGCTGAGCATAAGAATGCTAAGCACCTCAAGAAATAATTAAAGAAGCAGGAGACTAGACCATGGCACACAAGAAATCCGGTGGTTCGACCTCAAACGGCCGTGACTCCAACCCAAAATATCGTGGCGTAAAAAAATACGGCGGTGAACTTGTCGAAACCGGCATGATCATCATCCGTCAGAAAGGCACGAAAGTGCACCCAGGGAAGAACGTAAGCATGGGTCGTGATTTCACGATCTTCGCTACATGCCCAGGTAAAGTTAAATTCGCATGGTACACGAAAGACCAGAAAATCGTGTCCATCGTTCCGGCTTAAGACGGAAGAAGAAATAAAACTTTCAAGAGGGAGCTTGGCGACAAGCTCCCTTTTTTTTTGTAGAAGCAGTCCATTATGCGTTTTATCGACGAAGTAGAGATCACAGTCATTTCAGGTACCGGCGGCGAAGGCTGTGTCGGCTGGCGCCGTGAAAAGTACGTCCCCCGTGGCGGACCAGACGGTGGCAATGGCGGACAAGGTGGCAACGTCATCTTCGTCGCTGATGAAAACTTCAATACCCTCATGCATTTCCGTGGCCCCAAAGTTTTCCGTGGCGAAGAAGGCGTGAAAGGCGGCGGCTCATGTATGGATGGCGCGGCCGGCGCACCTGCGATTCTTAAAGTTCCACTCGGCACTCTCATTTACCATCGCGAAACTGGCGATTTGCTCGCTGACCTCTCAACCCACGGCCAGGAATACGTCGCTGCTGAAGGCGGCCGCGGTGGGCTGGGTAATGCTTTCTTCCAAACATCTACCAACCGCGCTCCGTACTTCGCTCAAAAAGGTGAGCCGGGCGTAGAGATCCCGATGCGCTTGGAGCTCAAGCTCCTCGCTGACATCGCTCTCATTGGCCTGCCCAACGCTGGCAAGAGCACCATGATCAGCGCCATCAGCGCTGCTCGCCCTAAGATCGCAGACTACCCTTTCACCACCCTTGAGCCCAACCTGGGCGTGGTTCAGGTGGGAGATAAAACCTTCGTCGTAGCGGACATTCCAGGATTGATCGAAGGTGCGGCCGAAGGCAAAGGCCTGGGCGTGGCCTTCCTTAAACATATTGAGCGCACCTCGGCCCTCGTTCACCTCATTGATTGCTCGATGTTCCTCGAAGAGTACGAAGTGATGGAAGCCTACTCGACCATCCGTGAAGAGATGGAAAAGTACGACTCCGATCTTTTGAACAAACGTGAAATCGTCTGCTTAACTAAGATCGACGCCATGACAGAGGAAGAAATTGAGAAATTCCGCTCCTTCATGGAAACCAATCTGGATCGCAAAGTACTCCCTGTCTCGGCCGTCTCTGGCCGCAACGTTGACCTGCTCAAGCAGCTGCTGTTAAAGACCAAGGAACAAGTTTAAAAGGACCGACCGTGGCTAACGAATTTCTCACCAGCGAACTCTCTAAAATCAACTCTGACAAGCGTTGGGAATTTCCGTTGAACCAAGCGATGAGTGCC
>JBEIPE010000081.1:0-10136 GCA_040377215.1 Halobacteriovoraceae bacterium | reverse complement strand
GGCATAACAATTTCAATACGGGCCATGGAAAAACTCCTTGAACAAAATACCTATTAAAGATTCAGAGCGCGGCCCTTAGCTGCCAAAACGGCTTCGCCAAGGAATTCACCCAACGTCGGGTGAGGATGAATGGTGGCGAAGATTTCTTCGTCGATACCTTCCATCGTGCGGAACAAAACATATTCGTGGATCAATTCTGTGGCCTGGGTTCCCACGATGTGAGCGCCCAAAAGTTCGCCGTACTTGCCGGTGAGAACTTTAATGAAGCCGTCTTTTTCATTGGAAGCGATCGCTTTACCGTTCGCCATGAAGGGTGCTTTACCGACTTTGTACTCGATGCCCTTCTCTTTCAAAGCGCGTTCAGTGTAGCCCACTGACGCCACTTGCGGCTGACAGTAAGTGCAACCAGCGATGTTCATTTTATCAATCGGGTGTGGATGCTTACCTGCCAAGTGTTCAGCGGCAACAACACCTTCGTGAGAAGCTGCGTGCGCGAGCAATGGTGGGCCAGAAACGTCACCGATGGCGTAAACGCCTGGGACTGACGTTTGGTAGAATTTATCAACGCTGATGAAACCTTTCTCAACTTTCACGCCGATTTTTTCAAGACCAAAGCCTTCAACGACACCGGTCATGCCGACAGCGATAAGGCCCATATCAAACTTGTAATCCGTGGCCTTGCCACCTTCAGTACAAGTGATGGTGACGTCTTTACCATTGTCTTTTGCCGTGACTTTCTCAACGCCGAGCTTGAGGGTCATGCCGTATTTTTTGTAGTGCTTTTCAACTTCCGCAGAGCAGTCGTCGTCTTCGATCGGCAGCAAGTGCTTCTGCATTTCAAAAATCGTAACGTTCACACCGAAGGCATTCCAGAAGTACGCGAACTCAACGCCGATGGCGCCGGCGCCGATGATGCCGATGGACTTCGGTAGTTTTTCAACTTTCAAAGCTTCCCAAGCACCAATGAGGTTTTTGCCATTGTGCTCGAGGCCCGGGAATGTGCGGTACTTCGCGCCCGTGGCGATGATGCAGTTCTGGAAGGTGAGTTCTTCTGACTTGCCGTCGGCGAGTTTTACATCCATCGACTTAGCGGTCTTGAATGTGCCTTTGCCAGTGAAGACTTCGATTTTATTTTTCTTCATGAGGAAGGCAATGCCCTTCGACATGTTGCTGGCGATATCATTGGCGCGTTTAACGGCGACCGAGGCATCCAGGCCGTCGAGAGTCACGTTCACACCCAGTGACTTGAGATCACTCACTTCGTGAACCGAATGAGCCGATTTTAACAAGGCTTTCGTCGGGATACATCCACGGTTCAAGCACACACCGCCGAGCTTATCAGCTTCAACGATCGCCACTTTTTTTCCTAACTGAGAGGCGCGGATGGCAGCTACGTAACCGCCGGGGCCTGCACCTAAAACCACTACGTCAAACGCCTTGGCCATAAGGGTCCTTTTTTAGATTCTTAGAGTCCTCTCACTTTGAATTAACGCAGCGCACTCAGTCAATGAAAGACCAACCACTTGCTAGACGTAAGCTACTCATTCCGGCTATAAGACCCTCCATGTCAAGAACGTCTACCGACCTCATCATCACCCCGGAAGAAACAGCACAGATTTTGAAGGTCTTTCCCTATGGCATCGTGGCAGTCGATCTTGAGACCACCGGTCTCTCTCCTCTCGTCGATCGCATCATCGAAATTGCGGCGGTAAAAATCACCTCACGCGGCGACGTGGAGATTTTCCATCAGCTGATTAATCCCATGACTGACATCTTGCCGGCGAACGCGGCGATTCATGGTCTAACAAATGATGATGTAAAGAACGCTCCTACTCTTAAGCGTCCGATGCGCTCTCTTTGGGAATTTGTGGGCCGCACTCACCTCTTGGCCCATAACGCACTCTTTGATGCGGCTTTCTTGGTCAAGGGCTCTCACGACTTCCTCATCGATCTCCCCATGATCCGTGTTTACGACAGCGCCAAGTTTGCTCGCGCGTTAATGAAAAACACTGAGTCAGAAGCGGCCGGGAAATCCCCTGCTAATTACAAACTCTCGACTCTCGCTGAATTCTTCAAAGTTCCTTTGCACCATCACGTCGCCCTCGAAGACACACTTGTCTGTCTCAAAGTTATGGCGGCGATGATTGAACGCACGCCGGTTGAGAAACACGCTGAATTCAAAGAGCGCTCGTTCACCATGGCCATGAGCCAGTACAAAAAAGATGCCGCCTTTGTGGTTCCTGCGCGCTTCGATGAAATGCGCGACCACATCCGCTTGCAAACTCCTTTGGACATTCACTACACCGGTGGAACAGTGGATGATGAGTGGCGGCCGGTGAAGCCCATCGCCTTGATCCCCATGCCACGCGGACCGGTGCTTTACGGTGTGTGCTTGATCAGCAAAATGAATAAGTCTTTCGTTCTTAAGCGCATCAAAGCGTTTAAGGTTCGCGTTGAAGAAACCCCAGTTATCCAGGAGACAACCGATGCCGAAGTGGTCCTCGAAGTTTCTGAACAAGAATAACTTTCGCCGTCGTATGGTGGAGCTCGTCATTCTCGTGGTGCACCTATTGCTCCTGCGCTGGATCGTCTATGTGTTGAGCGAAGGCGGCACGTTGCCGATTGAAATCGTTGTTGGTCACTTCATGGGTCTCGCCGTTTCGGGAGCACTCTTGATCCGCTTCTGCGCCTGGCTGTACCGCCGTCAGTACTTGCGTGAGAACAACCTGCATGAACTCCCGCGCTAACTGGCAAAGTGAATTAGCATCGGCTTTTCGACGTCCTGAAGAACTCTCGTCCTTCCTCGGATGGACTTTGCCCGTCGTAGAAGATTACCCATTAATGATCACTCGTGGACTCGCCACACTCATTCGCACACAAGGTCCCGCGGGAGTTCTTGCTCGTCAGTTTTTGCCTCACTCTGATGAACTCTCTTCTTTGGGTTTACTTGATCCTATCGGTGATTTGAAGCACGCCAAAACCTCGCAACTCATTCATCGTTACCACAACCGCGCACTCCTCATTCCGACGACTGTTTGTCCGGTGAACTGCCGTTATTGTTTTAGAAAAAACGAACTGCAATCAGACAACGCTTTCGCGCAAGAGCGTGAGCAGACGCTGAACTATCTCATGCAGCACACAGAGATTGAGGAAGTTATTTTCACCGGTGGCGATCCCTTGATTCTGTCGGATGAAAAACTTGGTGCGTGGCTAGAAATGCTCGCCACGATTCCGCATATTCGTCATGTGCGCTTTCATTCACGTGTCCCTGTCATTTTGCCAAGCCGTCTCACTGAAGACCTCGCCGACATGCTGGATTCCTTTGCTGGCCGCTTCACCATGGTGATGGTGGTTCACACCAACCACGTATCAGAGTGGAGCGAAACGGCTCGCAAGGCCGTGCGTGATTTCCGCCCCGGTGGTTTACGCTGGCTTGCCCAGAGTGTGTTACTTAAAGACATCAACGACAATCCCGCCACACTGGCCGAGCTTTTTCGATTCTTGGCCCTACTAGATGTGCGCGCCTACTATCTTCATCACCCGGATCAAGTCCGTGGGGGCATGCATTTTTGGATGGATCTCGAGGCCGGTCGTAAGATTTGGGGTGCTCTCCATGACCAAATCCCCGGCTGGATGTTGCCACAGTACGTGATCGATATCCCCGGCGGCCATGGCAAAACACCCGCCTTTAATCCCGAAGGGCACAGTTTTTCTGGCAGTCTGCTCGATCGATCGGGGCAGCTGATTCACACTCCACAACCGTCATTTCCGGTATCTGACAGCACCGCTCATCCATAAACCGTTTTTCCCTTCTTTTGCTTTACTGTCGGCATGTTACAATTTTTGTAATGAGCCAAACCATCCTCATCGAGCCCAACGAAGACCTCCGCAAGATTTATTCGTTGAACCTTAATACCTTCGCGGGTACCGACGTTATCGTCCGGCAAAATGCCGACGATGCGATCCAATTACTGCGTATCCTTCCGACGATTTCGTTGATCGTGAGTAAGAATAAAGTCGGTGCTGAAGAAACCGCGCAGAAGATGGTGGATCATCTCAAAACCGAGATGCTGGACATTCCCATCATCGTTTTAGGCGATGCTCCGGCGCTAGAGGATCGCGCCGTGTGCGTGCCAGAACCCGTCTCGTGGGAAAAACTCGTTCAACATGCCGCTAAGTTTTTAGGGGTAACTCCGGAAGACCTCGCTCGTCGCGTGAAGCCGGATTTCATTTCTGTGAGCCTCTCCTACTTCTACGACATCACTCAGACTCCCTGTGACGTGTTTATTCGTATCAAAAAAGCACCAGGTGAGTTTCAGTTCGTAAAACGCATTCACTCGAAAGATGTGTTTGATTTTGCGGCGATCAAAAAATACGAAGACCAGGGCCTCAAAGAGTTCTACATCCAGCGCGACTACCAACAGTACTTCACGACCTTCGTGACGAACTCACTTGTGAAGAAGCTCGAGCGGACTGATCTCTCCATGGAAGACCGCATCCTCACCACCGCTCACTCTTATGACGTGGTTGCCGACCAGGTCAGCAAGATCGGTATGGACCAGGCCACCGTTGAGCTCGCAGACGCCGGCATCAACTCCATGATCACGAGCGTGAAAGACTCACCTCAGCTCGCAGGCCTCTTGAAGTTCTTATTTACGAGCAAAGTCAGTCAGGCCTACCAGCACAGCCATTTGATCGCGGTGATGTGCCAGTACATTCTTTCCAAGCAAAGCTGGTATCAGCCAAAGCACTTAGAAGTTTTAAGTTTCGTCTCGTTTTTCAGCGACATTACTTTGAAGTCGAGCGAACAGATCTCGGTGATCTCAGACGAAGACCTTCGCAACAGCAATCTTGATGACGAGGCCCGCTTAGCGGTCATCAATCACGCCCGCGACGCCGCCGTTTTGCTGGAGAAGCACCCAGGCGCCAACGAGTACATCAAGACCGTCCTTATGCAGCACCACGGTAAACTGGATGGAATCGGCTTTAACGACTCTCCAGGGGAAGATCTGCACCCACTCTCAAAAGTCTTTATTGTGGCCGACAGCTTTGTGAAAATTTTGCTGCGCCCCGACATGCCCTCAAGTAAGCGCGAAATTCTCCCTATCCTCTACGCCAAGTACACAAATCCCTCTTATCAGAAGATTATCAAGGCCCTTGAGCAGAAATTTCAGGCCTAACTTCGCAAAGCCGTTGACGGACAAGCAGTGAGCCTTTAAATTTCAACCCTACGCGGGTGTAGCTCAGTTGGTAGAGCGTCACGTTGCCATCGTGAAGGTCGAGAGTTCGAATCTCTTCGCCCGCTCCAAATCCAAATAAAATTAAGCCTCCAGAAATGGAGGCTTTTTTATTTCTAGCAGAGATAAAGTGATGAGCTTTCTACTCTTTCTTTTTGCTCCCTTGCTTCATGCCCAGCCACTTGATCTCACTCAGCCCATCATAGCGCCGCAAGACCATGGCTTCATTCTTGAGCAACCTGCCCTTGATTTTTGGACGAAGCGAATTCCCTTCTCTGAACTGACTCCACACAAAGAACTTGGCTTTAGTCACGTCAGCAACATGAACGTCCGTTCGATTGCAGTCGGAAAAAAGCGGCTCATCTGGGACGTGGTTTATCGCTTCGATAAGTATGGTCGCCGTATCACTGCGGTAGAGCCGCAAGCACCTGTACGCCAGGCCATTATTTTCTCAGGCTGCTCATTCACTTTTGGCACGGGTCTACCGGAAGGAGAAACCATCCCTGATCTTATCGCCAAAGCTTTGCCCCAGGTACGTGTGTACAACACCGCTATAGGGGCCTCCGGAACGAATCAGACCTTAACGTTGCTCAAAATGAAAACTTTTGAAGAGATGTTCCCCGAGCAAGAAAGCCTCTTTGTGTATGTTTACCTGAAAGATCATGTCATGCGCTCGAATGCCATCTACCCTGCTGTCGGTTGGATGAAGAAAACGCCTCACTTCGAATGGGAGGGCAAGAAGCTTGTTTCCCATGGAATGATTGAAGACCAAAAAAAATGGCGCACACTCTTCTACGAAAAAGTCGGCGAACTTTTTTATCGCGGCAGTTACTTTCCGGAATTAAGCGATGAGCACTATGAGTACAGCTGTGATCTTGTCGCCGAGGCCCGACGTCACCATGAAGGTAGAGGCCCGGGGCATAGATTTGTAGTGATCGAACATCCGCTTGCAGTCGATGACCGCTTCGCAGAATGTCTTCAGAAAAGAAAAATTCCCTTACTGCGCTATTCTCACTCTCTGAGCGAAGACGACATCATTCGGGGTGAAGCCCACCCATCGGCGTCATTCAATCGAGTCTGGGCACAAAAACTACTGCCTGATTTAGCGCTTACTGGCAGGTAAGAATATCAGTGTATCTCTCACCGTTGAGAGTCCCGCGCGAGATGCGAACAAGCTTTTCACCCTGCTTGAAGTACTGACTGGTTTCTTGAAGCTCAGGCGTCGTCGTGCGCACCTGTAAGAGATTTCCAAGGCAAGCGGTCGACATCAACGTGCCACCCTCAGTTCTGAATTGGATACGATTGGCAGGGATCAATTGGTCTGAAGCTTCGGTCGTAAAGCGATAGAGCTTTGTGCGGCCCCTGGGATACTCTCTCACTTGAAACTCCGCCACTTCATCAAGAATTCCCTTCCAAGACTCACAATGCTTGTAGATCCCTTTGAGTTCCGGGCACGCCAGGGCGGGAAGTGAAAGCAGTGACAGAATAAAAAATTTCATGAACTCCATGTATCGTAAAAGATGTGTTTTAAAAATCACATATTCTCCGGTCTCAGCACACATATTAACAGGCAAGACGTCGTAAACTGGCTCCTCATCACAAAACAGGGAGTTTTATGAATATTCTGATCAATAGTGCCAATCAAATTAAGAGCAGCGAAAACTTCAATGAACAGATCCGCCAAACGATCGCGGACTCGCTGGGTAGCCACGGGACTCACATCACACGCATCGAAGTCCATTTAAGTGACGAAAATGGTGGTAAATTTGGTGTCGATGACAAGCGCTGCCTGCTAGAAGCTCGCCTAGAGCACGTGAAGCCTGTTGTCGTCAGTCATAACGCGGCTAACTTACTTCTCGCAGTAGAAGGCGCCACAGATAAGCTGAATAAATCTATCGAGCACATTGTGGGCCGTCGTCAGAGCCAACGCGACCACAAAAGCGTGAGTGAACATTTGGTCCCCGAAGAAGCTGAGGCAGAAGGCTTTACTGACTAATGTTGTAGAAAAATTAATGTTTTCTTTCTTATCTAAATTGCAGCGCAAGCTCTTGAACAAGCCATGAACTCAATTTAATCTGGTAGGGTGAAAACATTGCCAAGTCTGCTTCTTTTAGACGACGACATCGACATTCATGCTCTTGTGAAGCAGGCGACGCCGAACCTTGTGCAATTTTACGCAGATACGAAATCACAGGCCGCGCTGACACGTTTGCAAAGCACCAGCATTGATATGCTCGTGCTTGATCTCCACTTAGGAGACAAAGAGCACGGCTATAAATTCCTAGAGCAGGCCAAGAATATTCTTCCCGCACTGCCGCCTTTGATTCTTATTCTAACAGCGAGCGAAGAAGAAGCCGATGAAGTGCGCGCCCACGAACTGGGCGTAGCGGCTTTTGTTCGTAAACCTGTGCGGGCCAATGCCTTTCGTGCCTTGATTGAAAAGCACCTACGCCAAATCGGTGATCACGATAATGAAGTCGTCGAAGTGGGTTCTTTCCGCATGGATAAGGGCCGTCTCAAGCTGTGGGTCGATCACGAAGAAGTCATGGTCACAGTGAAAGAGTTCCAATTGTTACTTAAACTCGTTCAGCGCCCGGACCAAGTCTTCTCACGTGAACAGTTGCTGGAAGATGTTTGGGGCCATGACGGAGCGATTCAGAGCCGCACCGTGGACACCCATGTTTCATCCCTGCGCAAAAAACTCGGCCTCGCCGGTGAAGGATTTCATTCCGTTCGCGGCGCTGGTTATAAGTGGTCGGCTCACTAGTTCTTTATCTTAAGTGAGATGCTATGTGTTTCTTTGGACACCAGCACCACTTTGCAGTCCATTTTTTCTTTGTCACTTTCACACTGCACTTTCCGCTGCTCGGTCGTGTAGTAGTTCAGCAAACGATTGAGCATGACCATGACTTCTTTTGATTCCGTGCGCTTCACCACCGTTTGCCCTAGCGGCTTTTGCAGCGACTTAAAAAAAGCTTTCAGATCGCTACGGCCATCGACCTCGGCGACCTCACCTTTTGGCGAGACCCACACTCGCCACCCCTCGTGCGAACTCTCCAGCGAGCGCACATGAACGATCTTGGCGGCAAACAGCGGTAGCGTATCGGCCTTGGTGGCCAACAAGCTCTTTGCATCCTTCGAGTGACGTTGCCGAACGAATTTCTTCGCCTGCGACTCTTCATCCTCTGCATGGGCAGCAAGCGAAACAGCCATAACCATAACTGCAATAAGACTCTTAAACCGCATTGAAGCCCGCTTGCGTGATTTGCTGAATGACTTCTGGACGGAAGATCGGTTTGCCCGTGGCATCTCGGCGCAAATCACCTGTCGCTTCGTCGACCTGGTAAAACGATTGGGGGTCGTAGCCGTTCAGGCGGGTGTAGGCTTCGATCAGCGTGCGAATGAAAGTCCCATCGCGATCGAGCACCTCAAGCGTACTCATGTAAGTTCCCGTATCGAGAACTTGCAGTCCAAAGAGCTGACTCGTCGAGTAACCTTGGCAAAAAAAGCGCGGGTCATAGACAGCGAGTTCCTTAAAAATTTTCGGCGTCATGCGATAGGCCTTGAGCTCACTGACCGACATCATGACGTTGATGTTACGAATCATCATGTCTCGCTCCGTCAACAATGCCATGAGTTCATCGAGCAAGGGGCCCTCCGGATCGCGATCTCTCGGCAGCCGCGCCTCTAGCTCCAACGACTTTGTCTCGTGGGCGTGGATGATGTCGTTCTGTTGCATGAACGCTTCGGTGTCACACGCATGCTGAAACTCGTGCGCGAGGAACGCCAGCGTTCCCGCTGGATCAGGACCCGGATCGATGGTCACAACTTTGGAGAAGGTGCCGCCGCCCGGATCACGACGAACTTCGTAGGCCGCAGACGACGGGCCATACTCGCCGACGCTTTCTGCGCGCGGAGTGAACTCAATCCTACGGCCCGAGATGCGCGCGTTCTCCGTTCTGTTGTAGCATTCCAGTACGCGGCGGCCCTCGCTCGTCTGGCCCAGGACCTCTTGCATGCGTTGCACGTAACCCTGAGGATTTTGCCAGCGCTGCTCGAGAGTACCAAAATCAGCGACCAAGTTTTCCATGGATCTGGCGATGCTGTCTTGACGTTGAGGAGTGAAGTTCACGTTCGCGCCGGTCGACTGCGAGAGTCGCTCTGATAAAACTCCGAGCGATACCTTGAGTGCTGCTTCTAGACGCTGCTTCTCACCCAGCTCTGCTTCCGTAGGTTCAGCCGCAAGACTTGCGAGGTCCCCCTCACCTGCTTCCGCTGAACGGTGCGACTCTAGGCCTCTGATCGCCGTCAAACTTTCCGTAAGCAACTGTTGAATCTGCGGATCACGGTTCCGTCCCACGAGATCGCACAACGAGCTGCGGGTATCACTGAGCTCCGCAACTTGGAAAGCGCGTGCGCGCGGCAAATTGCACAGTTCCTGAATCGATTCGGCACCTGCAACAGGTGAAAAAAGGAGAAGAAGAAACAAACCAGAATATGTCTTTTTCATGATTGTTATTATGACATACCCCTTTCGTTTCTGAAGTAGGCGATCATTGCCCGGCCTGGTCTCCGAACGCTAAGTCACTGATTCTCTTCGAACTTCCACCAAGTCATGCCAATGCAATTGCGTTTTGTCTGAGCGCTTCTCACACAGCATGCGCCAATCTTGCTTGGTACCACAAGAGGCCATGCGGACAGTGCCACGTCCCCATTTTTTGTTAATCACATCCATGGCACTCATGAGCGGCGCTGAGCGCTCATCCTCCACATGAAAAAGATCGACCTGCTGCCCACTGCGCGGAGATATATCAAAAATAAAAACGCCGGCTTTTTTGTAGGCCACATCTTTTCGATACAAAGCGCGCACAAGATCGATGGCGGCCCGTGTGAATTGCC
>JBEIPE010000140.1:0-7455 GCA_040377215.1 Halobacteriovoraceae bacterium | reverse complement strand
TCTCCTCGCTGGCATCAGCGACGCAGAAGCTTTGAAATCGGCGGCCATCGCCGCCGGATTAACGGTAGAAGGCAATGACGTTGTCTTGCGAGTGGCCGGTGATGTGGATGCGTTGAACTCTCTTGAAATTAATTCGGACGCCTTGAGTGTGTTGGACGAAGAAGTTCGTCGCTCGAATGAAAATTCATCTGAGATCACTGATGGCGCTCTCTATCTCGCGAAAAAAGATTTCGGCATTTTAGAATTCTGGAAAGAAAATCCTGCGGCCGATGGCCGTGGTGTGGTTGTGGGCGTGTTTGATGACGGCATCTCGCCGAATCAGTCTGGTTTTAAAGTCACCACGACCGGCGCGCGCAAGTTTCTCAAGCGCGGCTCAAACTCTTCGCTCAATACTTACACCCTGACTAAAAACGGTGATGTGTGGGAAGGCGAAGTGGTGGAAGATTTGCCAACCCTTGGCGCCGCCCCCGATTTGAACGGTGATGGCAAAGTCACAAAATTCAAAGCACAAGTCACGGATAAGATCTGCTTGGATCTGAACGTCGACGGTGCGTTTGGTGACGGTGAATGCCAAGGCGCTTTTGGTGCCACGGGCGAATACTTCTCACTACCGAACTCGGTGCTCACCGTGGTGGCGGAATTCGATGCTGAAAAAGGCACGCTCAAAATTTCTCAGCCGGAAGCTTCCGGCGATTCTCACGGTGAAGGTGTCGCGACTGTCATGGCAGGCCATCAGCCGGGCAACCCAGCAATGGATGGCGTGGCCCCCGGCGCGCAGATTGTGGATTACGATCTTTCAGAGAAAACCGGCGTCGCTGCAGAAAATGAATACACCATGGGCAATATCCTCATGGGTCTTGAGTGGTTGGCGAAAAACGGTGCGGAAGTCGCCAACATCTCTTACTCGCTCTTTTTCACATCTGTAGAAGCACAAGACTTCATGTCGAAGGCGACCGATGCGTTGGTGAAAAAATATAACATCGTGTTGAGCTTCTCGGCCGGCAACAACGGCCCAGGACTTGGCTCACTGAACCGCAAAGTCATCTACCCTGAATCAGTTATGGTGGCCGGCGCGTTTGTGTCGAAAGAACTCGACGAGCGCGTGTGGGGAGTGACAGGTCTTCCTGAAGAAGGTCGCGTGATCTACTACTCAAGCCGCGGCCCAGGGCCATTGGGTGATCATGGCCCGACCATGATTGCTCCTTTGTCATCTCTGACTCACTCATCTCCTTCGGAAGGCTTCCGTGCATTCAACGGTACCAGCTCCGCTTCTCCCGCTCTGGCCGGTGCAGCGACGATCCTTCTCTCTGCGATTAAAGCAGAAGGTCTGAAAGTCGACGCGGCGACAGTGGTGAGCGCTTTGCGCATGTCAGGTAAACGCCTCGCTGGTGAGCCGTTTGTATCGCAAGGATACGGATTGCCTCAGGTGAAAGAGGCCTTGGCCATTTACAAAAACCTGATCGCGGGTGAGCAGTTCGCGAACGTTACGATTCGTGTGAATCGCAACGCGCAAGACGGTATCGGCGGTCGCGGGATTTTGATTCTTAAATCGCAATCAGGTCCGATTGAGAGCGCGCGCATTGATTTGACCGGTGTACTTTCAGCTTTGGCGCCAGCGACGGCACGTCGTGATTTAGTGGTTCCGATTCGTCTGGAGTACTCAAGAGGGATCCAAGGCTCAAGTGCCTTGTGGATCGCCGTGAGTGGTTCACGTGTGAACGTAGAAGTCGACACCGATGAAGTGCTTCGTGGCCAGCAGGGCGAAGGCTTCGGCGAAATTAAAATCCGTGATGCACGCACCGATGCGGTCTTGGCGATTGTACCGGTGACCGTATTGGATGATCGTCCAGTGACAACCGTTCGCCGTGCTCGTTTGACCGTGAACTCACAGGGCAGCGCTCGTTTACATGTGCAGGTCCCTGCAGGTGTCCCGGCCTTCCGTGTGAAAGCACGTATGATCGAAGGCGATTCAACGGGCCTGAGCATCAGTACGTTTGATACCAACCGTGTGCGTTTGGCGCAGACGGCATTCACGGATGAAGTATGGGTGACTGTGACTCGTCCGGGCCATCACCAAGTGTCTTTGATTATGAACGGCGGCACGGGTCGCGAGGCCACTGTTGAATTTGATATCGAGCCCTTGCTCGTCGACATGCGCACGACGGCGACCTCGGCGGCGAAACCTACCGTGGCGATTCGTCACAACGGTGTCTCGGCGCTCTTTACCAAAGTTGAATTGCAGGCCGTGGGCCCGGTGATCACTCGCGTGGTCTCTGAGGTCGGTGGTGACGTGAAGGGCCTCGAGATCACCCGCAAGCTGACTGAGAAGATCAGTGTGGCCGTGGCCTTGCGTCCGCTGGAAGTGGCGGACACCGCTTATAACTACAGCAACTGCTCAGGCAAAGTGGTTGAAGCCGATGGGAAGACCAGCATCTTTGAAGGCGCGAGCTATTCGTCTCCAGACGAGAAAGAGCGCACGCTGACGATTCGCTGTATGCCGTTTGATCAGGGCATCACAGGATCTCATGGCCAGGCGTGGGAAATGACCATGACGAAAAACGCGAACGTCATTGAACGCAAAGAGCAGGCCTTCGGGATTCGCGCCAATACGGACGTGAGTTTCAGCAAGCAAGAGCCAGGCACGTATGAAGTATGGATTACGCATCCATTGAACGGTGGTCGTGTGAAGCTGGGCAATGTTGAATTGATCTAGGCAGAAACGACACAAAGTAGAGAAGGAGAGTGGTGAGTTTTCAGGCAGACTAGCTCTTTTGACCAAGGAGGTCTTATGTCCGCCGGAAAAGCACAGCCCCAGAGACAGCAGCATTGGAATAAAGACGAAGCGAATCAGAGTGGTAACACCAACAGAAACGGTGAAGCCAAAGGTAAGATGCAGAAGAAAAAGTTGAAGATTAAAAAATAGATTGAGGATGTTATGAAGTGGTTCCTGTCTGTGCTTTTTGCTAGCAATGCTTTTGCCATGAGTGCCGCGCGCGATCCGCGTGTGCCTTATGAAATTTATGAAGCGGAAGCGCAGCAGGATGAAGAGAAAATCTGGGGCACCAGCGCCATGAGCAAGGCGATTCGGTATGAGAAGCGCGCCGAACTTTCTCAGGCCGTGCGCTGGACTCCCGAGCAACTCGATTCTGCTTTCAAAATGATCCGCGATGATCGTTTTCTTACGTGGCAGCGTCGTGCTGATTTTCCTCGTCGCGCCTCTTGGCTTTTCCCAGCGGATGGCTGCTACATCCGCGCAGGATTAGCGAACCAGTATCTGGATCGAAAAAATATCCCGGCCGCCAGCAAGATTTTTGCATTCGGTGATCTCTTAGTCGACACACCGTACTTCTACACTGGCCGCGCGAGCTGGTGGTACCACGTCGCTCAAGTGGTGGATGTGAATGGTGTGAAGATGGTACTGGATCCTGCGGTGGAAGCTCAAAGAGCGCTCACCATGGATGAATGGCTGGCCCGCATGGGTGACCCGAAGAAAATGAAAATCTCTATTTGTGGACAAGGGGCTTACTTGCCCAAGAGCCGATGCAAAGACACGGCGATTTTTGGCATCTCACCCGAGCTGTTGAACAAGACCCTGGATCAAGAGTGGGATAATCTTTCGGAACTTAAATTTGATCCGGATACGCTCTTGGGTGATACGCCACCGTGGCTCTAAACGCTTTTAACTTACTCAAAGATTTCACTGAAGATGATGCTCTCTATCTAGAGAGCAAGGCCACTGCTGCCGAAGTGAAGGCCTGCGCCGAGGCCATCGCCCAACAACTCAAACTCACATTGCCCAGCGAGTATGCAGAATTACTCAAGCACAGCAATGGCCTGCAGATGAATAATGCCTATCTCTGGGGCACGCTGGATTTGCTTGAGCGCAATCAAGAGCTCGCCATGGCCAGCAAAGGTTGGCTGATCCTTGGTGATCAAGGCTCCCTGGATCTTTACGCCTATTCGCCGCAAGACCATCTCTATGCGGTGCTGGATTTTACGGGAGATGTGGTTGAAGAGTATGTCACACTAGAAAAACTCATTCAGGCGATGATGGAAGCGCAGGAGCTCGGTTAAGCCATCACCGACTTCGCCTTGAACAAGAAGATCGTCAGCACCATCATCACGAGTGTCACCACCGTCATGCCAAACACCACGATCACTGCATGACCGAGGGCGAACAAGATCCGTCGCCACCACGGCAGCTGAAGCGCTTTAGTAAATAGAATACTCACGATGGCACTGACGATGGCGCCGGCCACCAACCACATCACTTGCTTGTTGCCGTGAATGGCAAAGAGATCCATCAAGAGACTAGGAATGAGAGCGAGCAGAATCAAAATCCAGCGATGCTTCTTCGTCGCAGGAATGGTTTTGAGCCACAGCCAAGCGATGAGTAAGAACAACAGGTAGGCGAGGACTTTGACGAGGATGCTCATTTCTTGATCTTCGCTTTGAGTTCGTAGCCATCCACGATGGGGATGGAGCTGATCATGGTTATGGTGATTTCCTGCCAACCGGTATCCGGTAGCGAGGGATGGTAGATCAAACTGATTTTACTTTTTTTGTTGGTCGGCAAGACATCCACAAAATAGGCGTCCTTCAAACCACCGCTCGTCGCGCGCTTTACAAATTTCAGCTCAGCTTTAGGCATCTTCATCACTTTGAGTTTCTCCAGCTGTTGATAGCCCTTCACGGTGCGGAACTCGACGGGAAACTCCATGGTCTTTTTATCTTTCAAAAATTTCTTCGGGACCGGCACGAAGTCTTTCGCCTGCAGATCGTAGCTCATGCTGGTTTTCAGCGTGGTGGTGCTAGGAAGGATCACAATCTTGGCGGTGCCTTTTTGATGGAGTGAGCCGGGCGCAATAATATAATCCGCCGCGAAGAGGGTGAGGGATTGAGACAGGAATAGGAGCGTTACAAGGATTTTCATCCCGCTAGTATAACGAGATTTGCTAGGATGAGGGCATGAGAATTTTGTTGTTATTAATTTCACTGATGAGCGCAGCTTGTGATGCGAAAGAGGCCAAAATGTCGAAAGGATTTGAATTCGTGCAGCAGGCCAACACAGCTTTCAGCGTGGAAGAACTCAAGTTCATTGAGAGCGCCATGGTGAAGGCCGGGGCGATCAAGGACTTTGATCACGTCATCGCGTCGCACTTGCGGATCTTTATCCTCAAAGAGGACGCGCAGACGTACTCGGTGCACGTGGGCTCTAAGAATCCAAATCTTGGCGGCAGTGGCGCCAACTATTCCGTGAAGAAAGATGGGTCGGTGAAGCTTGAAAGCACTGAGACTATTGCGCCAGCTCCGAAGTCCTAGTTCGAATCGTTGGACATCTCTTTCAATACGACGTCCTCGAAGACCGTCGACCAGTAGCCAAAGCGGCGCGCACCGAGGTTGTGATAGGTCGGCGTCCCGGCACAGTTGCGTCCTAAGTAGCCCGAAGTGGGAGTTCCTGCACTCATGCCTGAAGCGGTGGTGGCAGGTGTAGAATCGTTGCGCTTGAAGAGTGTCGCAGCGCCTGAATCAAGTTTAAAGGCGATCCGGTTCTGCGATGCGAGCGTGGTGTCCTGCAGAGAGTTTTCTTGTACGGTGTTTGAGCCCTGAATCGTCACACGGGGTAGACCCGAAGCGATGGAAATGTTCATCAGGTCGGTGGTGCCATTACAAAAACTCATGAGCGTCTTATTCGGTTCAGGTTCTCTCGCGTGCCAGTCCAAAAGGAACGTGCCCGTAGAGAGGTTGATGCTGGTTGGGAAGTCCATGGAGGCCAACTCAATACCGCGAGTGGCATTGTAATTGAACATGGGGAACAGGGGACGATCGGCAGCTTCAATTTGCGCGTTAAACGAATAAACCGAACCGAGCACGTTGGCATCACCCGTAGCGTTCAGGGACGAATTCCAGGCAGGGTAGATTTTAAAGACACCACTGCCAGTCCCGGAGATGAACTGACGTGTGACCCAGACGCGCCACCAACCGCCGCCGATGTACTGCGTACCATGAAGGCCAGGGCCTGTGTTGAGAAGGGGGCAGCCGCTCATCGCGACATTCTGTCCTGTCTGCAGATCTACCACGAGTCCTGTACAGGTTCCGGTGTCGTTTTCCAGTCGAAGTGCGGCGAAGCGCGAGCTTCCTTCTTTCAGATACACCGAACCGACGTGGTTACCAACGAGTGCCCCAGCAGACTGATAAAGGCTGGTGCCGGCGATGGTTGTTTTCGTCACCAAGAAATGTTCTTGGCTTGTGCTAATGTCCGTCATTCCCTGAGTGGCCACGGTGATGCCAGTCGGCTTCACCCAGGTTGCGCTATCGTAGTTCACCGGGTTCTGGAGACGGTTGGTGGTGCTGTTTTTCTCGATGACTAAATATTTGTCTGCGTCGATCGAAGGTGAAGCAAGAAGTGGTGTATTTAAGAAGCGCGGAACGTTTGAACTCACCATGGTGAATACACCAGGACTAAGCATGGATAGCTGTGACGTGGGTCTTGAGACGGACCATTTTCCTATGATCGCCGTGTTGCCCTCGAAGATCGTGTGGTGTGTGGCGATAACAGTGGAGAGAGCAAAAGTGGTTGTGATGGAATTCGCATCCGTCACGGTCACAGTGTAGCTCTCCGGCGCGTTGCTGCCGCTGAACATCGTTCCTATAAGTGTTCCGGTGACCGGCGTCCGGGTGAAGGCATAGGGAGGAGTTCCTCCCGTTACGAAGTTACTGAGATTAAACTTGTAGCTCGATTCCGCAGGAATAGAAACTGAGGCGTGCAAAGGGGCGAGAGAGCCGCTTCGTACGAGGATTCGTGTGACGTCTAATGAGTTGATATAGTCGTGCACGCGCAGCGATCCCTCATCTCCCGTCAGAAGTCCGCGACGGAAGTTGTGAACCGTTTCTTCGCCGGTACAGCCCGGGCCAGTGAATGTGCGAATGACGAAGGGAATCGGAGCGTTGGCGGAACCGGATGGAAGCAAGGTCGTTAAGGCTTCAGTGCCATCGTTGGGAGCAATCCCGATGCACGCACTGGAGACGCTTGGCGCTGAATCATCCAAGGCGGGATTATCAATCGGTGAGAGAAGGATTGTTGGAAAAGCCAAGAACGCACTGCGGGCCGTACCAAACGTCGCATCGCAGTTTACTGCTGGTGCGCCGAAAGAGGAGCATTGATTCAGCTCGAGGGGCTGGAACTCAGAAACCTCGAGGAACTGCGGTTGGTTGAAGTCAGTCGTTTTACAATTAGCTTCAGTGATAAGAAGGTTGATATCTAGTTCCTTCCCTTCGAGGGTCGCAGCACTCTGCCCACAGCGCACCTTCAGTGCGGCCTCGGTGTCGATGTCATCCCAGTAGACGAGAGAGAAGACCCACTCACCATCCGGAAGTTCGATGGTCTCAGATTCCTTCTGCATTTTTATACGGAAGATCATCTGAGACTTCGGATTGAAAGCAGTGAGCATGACC
>JBEIPE010000175.1:0-6260 GCA_040377215.1 Halobacteriovoraceae bacterium | reverse complement strand
CCCGGTGGACTCACTTCCATTGAAACCGTGCTTCGATTGGCCCAGCGCCATGGCAGCGGTGAGGCAGATCAAGTCGCTCTCTTCAATGCGCGCCTCGAGCAGGGACAAACCTTAGGCGCAG
This sequence comes from Halobacteriovoraceae bacterium, assembly GCA_040377215.1. GTDB lineage: Bacteria > Bdellovibrionota > Bacteriovoracia > Bacteriovoracales > Bacteriovoracaceae > UBA6144. Next base: position 6,139 of record JBEIPE010000175.1, on the reverse strand, counting down.
TCGTGACGGCGCAAAACGATCGTCGTGCGATTCTGGCGAACATCCCGCAAGACAACGGCATCATGGAAGGTCACCGTCGCGGACTGCAAGTCATGATGGCCAGTCGCTTCGAGAACGAACTGGATCGTCTGGTCGCCCAGGCTAAGATCGACCAGCGTAACTTCAACCACGGCAACACCACACAAGTGCGCAAGCAAGAGATCGTCACCCAGTCGCTTTATCCGATGGTGCGCATGTGCAACCAGCTGCGAACCATGGCGATCGAAATGGAAACGTTTCCACAGCCCGACCGGTTGCCGCGCGCGTGCAACAACTTCGTTTGCAGCGATAACAGCATGCTCGGCACCTTCCAGAATGAAATGCAACGGGCCGGCAGTCTTTCGCGCACAGGGCTCGACAACCGAGGCCGCTGCACGACTGCAGACTGCAACGGCTTCTACTCGCAGTTCATCTGCAAAGAGCGCAACAAGATTGATTCGATAAAGAGAAATCTCTACGGGGAGTTTGATCGCCGAGGGACCATCTGTGGACGGCCCTTTAGCTCACTCGCCTTCGACTAGGTTCAGGGCCTGCACGGTCGCATTCACGAGGTTCGAGAGACTCTGCTGTGAAAGCGTCGAGCTGACGGCTTGGGCGTAGCAAGGGTTGAAGGTGGAGTTAGAAGTCTGATGGCCCGCGATTCCGGGCGAAAGTGACGATAAATTTGCGTTCATCCAGTCTAAGATCGACGTGTTCTGCAGATTGACGTCCTTGCGCATCTGCGCGCACCACACCGTATCCAACTCCGCATCCATACAAGGCCCGACCCAATCACTCGCGATGGACTGACCTGTCCCCGCTTTCCAGTAGATGCTGCTGCCGCGTTCTGTGCCTGAATTCCAGTACGCGAGGCTACCCGGACCAGTGCAGTGAGTGTAGTACAGCTTCATGCCCGGCTTGTAGCCATAGGGACTGGTGCACATCTCTTGGTGAGACATGCCGTTGAAGCGAGTGATCGCCGAGTTCCAGTAACGGCGAGAGCCAGAGCCATAGCCGTTTTCCCAAAACGCCTTCGTTCCTGGCATCAGAACCGTAGGATTGGCCGGGTCATAGCTGCAGCTTTCCCAGAAGAACTTGCTTCCCTTGCCCAACCCGTTGCGACAGAGGTTCGAGGAATTAGGGAGGTTCTTGTTTTGCCAAAAAGAAAGGCTGCCCCGGCCGAACTCTTTGAGCCAAAAAACACGCGATCCCCAGGCCTGGCCGGAAATGATCACAAGGAGACAAATTGTTAAAAATTTGGACGCTTTCATAGTTCCCCGAACCATTATAACTCGTATGGGCCTGATACCTAGCTTAAGTTGCATGCCCGATGCCGGCCCAGTAAACCCGAGATATTCTTGCCCCGCCTGACGTAAATAGGCGGAAAATTTGTCCTCATTATGAGTGGGAAATGTCAAAATACCCCTATGGCCCACTTTCAAACTACCCTCGTCGATCAGCTTATCAAAACCATCTCAGAGACCAACGGTCTCTCCCTGGCAGACACACTTGAGCTAGCCGTCATGAGCCAGAGCTCAGATGAAAGCCCATTAGTGCGCAAAACCCTGGTGGAATTTAGGCGCCTCTTGGCCGGTTACCGTGAAGACGAAGTGGATATTAAAACCTTGATGCAACATCCAGTGGCCGGGGCGCTCGAAACTTTTCTGAAACGTTTTCCGAAGCCCTACATCGAAGAACATATTCATCTCACCGGCTCTCTCACCGCCGAGTTCATCCATCCCCACTTGATGGTGTTGTTGCAAGGTCCTCACGGAGATCTCTACCGGGAGAAGATTGAAAAGATTTGGGGACCCGGTAGCTCGAATATTAAAACTATCGATGATGTAGATCGTTTGATCCGTCTCAAAGACGATGAGTTCTTTGATCGCTACTTGAAAATTTTGCTGCTCCCAAAACTCATTCTGACTTCACGGGACATGCACCGCAAGGCCGCTTACCACATGGCGAGTGAGCTTCATCAGAAATACAACGTGGGCATGCTACGCCTGAAGTTCACTCTCTCACGCGCTTCATCGGACGCAGATGAAAATATTCCAGGACTAGAAAACCTCACAGAAGAGGATGTGGTGCTGGGCCTGTATGAAGGCTTCATGCAATACCGCCGTGAAGTGCCGGAGTTTAATTTCATTCTCAGTCCCTGCTTTAGAAAAGAAGCGGACTTCTGGGACGGCAAAAAATTTAAATCCAAAAAAGACCATTTCCTGCATCAATGCGATCAAATTCTCACCATGATCGATAAGTATCCTGAGCTGGGCCAGTATCTTTGTGAAGTCGACACGGTCGGGAACGAGCGTGATCTTTATCGCAAAGGTCACTTCATGGAGATGCAGCAAGGTTTCCGCAAACTACACTACAAGGGCTTTCGCATCCGTTCCCACCACGGTGAAACGTGGCACACCCTTCGTCGCGGAGTTCAAGCCGTCGATAATGCGCTCAACATTTGGCACATCGATACGCTCGAGCACGGTCTGTCTCTCGGCATAAATCCGAACTTCTATTACCATTCGCTCTACTTACGACTGGTGGCCGCCAATGAAGAAGGCCATGGCATCGCTGCCGGTACCCCGGAATATAAAGAGCTCTCGGAAATGGAATGGCGTGAACATGAAAGTGTGCGCGAGAAACTTTTCGCCGGTAAGCCACTCACCTCGGAAGAAAAGAAAATCTTCGTGAAGGTGAAATTCCACACCGCTCGTGAAGTCGAACATTACCAGCACGACGTCTTGAATCGTATGATCAATAAGAACGTTTCATTGATCGCACTTCCTTCATCGAACAATAAACTCACCACCTGCTTCCCAGACTATAAAGACCATCCGTTTTCATGGTGGGAGAAAAAAGGTGTCCGCCTCGGGATTGGCACAGACAACTACGTCACGCTCAATACTGACTACATTAAAGAATTATTGATTCTGCTTTTCACGGACGCAGAAAATTTGAAAATCACCAAACTGTTGATGGTGGCCACGGGCGAAACACGTCGCCCCTACTTATCGCAGCTCTTGTGGAAAATGCGTGAGACCAAGCAGGCCTAATCCAGCGAGAACTCTTTGAGCAGTTTCTGCGCCACAGGATTGAGCATCTTGCGTTTTGGGCCTACGAGCCATAGCTCGAGTGACACTGGCAAGACTCCCAGAACGATCAACTCTTTCTGTTTTACCCAGTGAGAAACTGAACCTTCCGTCAGGAAGGTGATGCCCTTGCCAGCGGCGGCCAAGTTTTTCAGCAGAATATTTTCATCCGTCTCTAAAACCATATTCAATGGAATCGACTGCTCATGAAAGAAGCGCTCCACTTCATGGCGCGGACGGCTCAATGGTGATTGCAACAACACCGGTTGGTTTCCTAATGAGACTGGAAAACCTTTTTTGAGATGAGCAAAGTTCGGGGCCGCAACAGCAAACAGCGGGGCATTGAGGATACGACGCTGAAACAGAATCGACTTATCTTTCACGTGCGGTGGTTCGAGCAACAGCAACAAATCGAGGCGATGCTCGACCAGGTCTTGCACCAAACTTTCAGAAGCACCGTGGGTAACCGCAGGAGCGGTGCCTGGAATATCCAGCGCATGTTTTAGGAGCTCTGTGGCCCCATAGTGCGGCACACCTTCTTCAATCCCGATCTGAATGCGCGTGACGGTGGCCTCTTTGCCATCCGACAGCGTATCGAGCATTTCATTACCTAACGAGAAAATCTGGCGCGCGTAATCCAAAGCAAGTTGACCCGCTTCAGTCAGCACGAGTTTTTTCTGTTTACGTTCAAAGAGTGGCTGCTCCAAACGATCTTCTAAAAGTTTGAGCTGCATGGACAACGCACTTTGCCCGACACGCAGAATCTCAGAGGCTTTCGCCAAAGAGCCGGTCTCAGCAATGACTTTGAAGTACAAGAGATGATGATAGTTAAGCCAATTTTGCATAATTATTGCAGTCCGCCCACGCGAAGAAGCGCAGAAGTAAAGAAGCCATCCACCGCAACATGCCCTTCTTTAAGGGTGATCTGCTCCATACGCGGAGGCAAAGCGGTGACAAAGATTTTTAGTGTATCGAAGAATTTATCGTTACGTTGTGCGCGAGGCAGATCGCGCTCGAAGTTTAAGTTGGCAAAGAACTCAATCTCACGCACATCGGCCGCGCTCGAACGAGCGAGGGCGCGATGAAAACGAACGGCCACAGGATAGAGCGTGGTGCTGGTTTCTGGATCTGTGACAGGGGCACCGATTTTTAAAGAGACTAAGTCGCCACCACGAATAACCGCACCAATCCCGGCCGGAAGATTTTCCGCACGAATCAAGACTTGAAACTCGGCCAGTTCTTCAACTGTGCGGGCCACCAAGGTTTGGTTCGTGGAATCGCGATAAGTCACTCGCTCGGCCACGGGAGATCCCGAGACCATCCCCACACAAATCATGCCATCCACATCAGCGAAGCGTGAGCGAACATGGATGTCGGTGAATTTTTTCCAAACAAGAGAGGCGTGGGTTTGCTCAAGTGGGTGCGAGCCGCAAGCCACCATAGAAGCATGAGCTGAAAACGTAACGAGTAAGGATAAAATCCATAGACGCATGTGTGTCTCCTTGAGCGTAAAGCGTAGCTTTAAGCTCACGACACTGGCCATTATTTCAGTGAGCTTAGTAAGTTTTCGACGGCCTGAGCGACGGGTAAAGTGCCGTTTTGTACCATTTTTTTGACACGTTCAAGCTCTGTAGAACTCACTTTGTCCGCAAACCAATCTTGCAGCGCTTCTGAAATAGCTTCTTCAAGCCAATGAAGCCGTTGCCCGGCCCGTTTAGGCTCAAGTCCTGCGCCAAGATGAGTGTAGTACTTTCCAACCGCATCCCAGATTTCTGGTAACCCAGTTTTCTCCACGGCACTGCAGGCGAGCACCGGTGGATGCCAGCTTTCCTGACGAAGAATATGCAATGCCTGCTGATAATGATGACAGGCCTGGGCGGCGGCATTTTTTTGTGCGCCATCGGCTTTCGTGACCACTACCATATCTACGAGTTCTAGAATTCCGCGTTTGATCCCTTGCAGATCATCCCCTGCCCCGGGTTGCAAGAGCATTAGAAAACAATCTACCAAACGGGCCACCGCCGTCTCACTCTGACCGACACCGACGGTTTCCACCAAGATGACATCAAAGCCAAAAGCCTCACACAGCAGAATGGCTTCGCGAGTACGTCGAGCGACACCACCGAGCGTTCCACCGCTTGGACTTGGACGAATGAAAGCCTTAGGATCCCGCGCGAGAATTTCCATGCGGGTTTTATCACCTAAGATACTGCCACCGGAAACTTGGCTAGTGGGATCCACTGCGAGGACGGCGACACGCAGGCCTTGGGATGTCAGCATCGTGCCGAAAGATTCAATGAACGTCGATTTGCCCACACCCGGTGTGCCTGAGATGCCGATGCGTTTTGTGGCTTTCGTCGTCTTCAAAGCGGCCAGAAGCGATTGGGCCAGCGCCTTGTGCTCGGGAAGCGTAGACTCAACAAGTGTAATCGCACGCGCGAGAGCATTCTTATCTTGCGCCTTAAAGCCCGCGACAAATTGCTCCAGGGTCTTCATGGTTTGATCTTCGTTAAAAGCTCGCGAGCGGCATCAGCAATGACAGTGCCCGGACCAAAAATCCCCGCCACTCCCAATGTCTCAAGAGCGGGATAATCCTGCGGAGGAATCACACCACCGACCACCACGAGAATATCTTCGCGGTGACGATCTTTAAGTGCTTTCAACAACGCAGGCACAAGTGTGAGGTGTCCCGCCGCCAGTGAACTTACGCCCACCACATGCACATCATTTTCGGCGGCCTGATCGGCGACCTCATCTGGAGTTTGAAACAACGGCCCGACATCTACATCAAAACCTAAATCGGCAAACGCGGTGGCGATGACTTTCTGACCACGATCGTGTCCGTCTTGTCCCATCTTCGCGACCAGGATACGCGGGCGACGGCCGTTCTTGGCGACAAAGTCTTGCATGCTCTTTTTGATGTCACTCACGTCTTGTCTCCCTTGCTCCATTTCTCGCAGATAGACCCCTTGGATGGTTTGCACATCCGCGCGGTGACGACCAAAAACTGTTTCCATGGCATCACTCAT
>JBEIPE010000040.1:0-12896 GCA_040377215.1 Halobacteriovoraceae bacterium | reverse complement strand
GAGCACAATAGGTTCGTAGACGCTGTCTTGCGCCAAAGCAGGTGAGGTATTGAAGAACAAAAGAATAAGCCAGAGCATCATGGCTAGAATAAACCCTTTGTAGGGCCCCTGTCTGTCCTAAAGAGATTAGCTTCATGGCAACATATTCTCCTATGAAATCAAATATTGTCATTGTCGGTGGAAGTCATGGCGTCGGAGAGGCGCTAGTTAAAAAACTCAATGGGAGCGCAGAGCTTTATACCTTCTGCCGCACACCTGTGGAGGGCACACATCACACGCCTTTTGACGTGCTGACGCAGGATTTCCCTCTGGAATCCCTGCCAGAAGTGATCGATGGCCTCGTGTATTGCCCAGGGTCCATTAATCTGCGCCCCTTTCATTTGCTGAAAGATGAAGACTGGCAAAACGAATGGCAGCTCAATGTCATGGGGGCCGTGAAAGTTTTGCGCGCACTTTATCCCCGTCTGAAAAAGTCTGATAAAGCCTCAGTAGTTTTATTCTCTACAGTTGCTGTGCAAAAAGGCATGGCCTTTCACGCATCGATTGCGGCCTCGAAAGGTGCGCTCGAAGGTGTGACAAGATCTTTGGCCGCCGAGTGGGCGCCACAGATTCGCGTGAATGCCATTGCTCCTTCATTGCTTGATACACCCTTGGCAGCGAAGCTCACGAGCAATGCTAAAATTCGTGAGCAATCCGTGGAAAAACATCCTCTGAAGCGTCTAGGAACAGCCGATGACGTGGCTTCAGCTGCCAGCTATTTGCTCTCGAGCGAGTCTTCTTGGATGACAGGACAAATACTGGCCGTGGATGGTGGGATGTCTTTATAATGGGTCTATGACCCTTAAGAAAAAAGCCATCGTCGTTCATTCTGGTGGCATGGATTCAAGTCTCTGCCTGGCCCTCGCTGTGAAAGAACACGGTGCGGCCCACGTTCTTTCGCTCTCCTTTGATTATGGACAGCGCCACGGCAACGAAGTCGCGCGTGCAGCGAGCATTGCGGTTCATATGGGCGTGGATCATGCGACCCTCGAGCTTCATTGCTTGGGTGAAATTACCGAGAATGCGCTCACAAAAAATATTCCAATAGCTCATGCTGCCCACAGCGCGCCGAACACTCTGGTCGCTGGACGCAATGGTTTGATGGCCCGTCTTGCTGGCATTCATGCCTACGGCCTTGGAGCTACGAAGATCTACCTAGGCGTGATGGAGCTTGAAGGGGCGAACTCTGGCTATCGCGATTGCTCACGCGCTTACATGGATCTCATTCAAGCGGCCTTGCGCTTGGATTTCGCGCAACCACAGTTCCAGATAGTCACACCCCTTGTGAGCATGACGAAACTTGAGACCATGGAGCTTGGCCACCAGCTCGGTGTACTGGAATATCTTTTAGAAAATACCGTCACCTGCTATGAGGGAAAACCTCATGAGGGCTGTGGGAAATGTCCGGCATGTAAGTTGAGAAACGAGGGTGTCAGAAGTTTTGTGCAACAACACCCTCAAGTGAATTTTTCTTGGAAAACAAAGCTCTAAGCTGACGTCAAAGCTTCCTGGAGATCAGACCAGAGTTCGTCGAGTTCACGACGATATTTTTTGCCTTCTTCCATCCAAACATCTTTATCGTCGCGGCTCTCACCGTCGGCAACCCACTCATCAATCAACAAGAGATGATCTTCCATCTCGTCGAGCAAATCGCCCACTTCGTCGTCTTGATCGTCGACAGACATGCCAGCGAGGGTGAGCCCCATCAAGAAGAAGTCGCCGAGTTTACCAACCTGTACGAGTTCATCGACGAGCTCCGGAGCTTTCACGTTCAGCAAAGCGGCTCGTCGCTTATCGAGATTCTTCTCGAGGTCTTTCCATATTTTTGTGACTTCTTTTTCAATGGCGGCACGAGCATCGGGCTTGTTGAACTTCACCGGCGACTGAGTGTCGTCCAAAAAAAGCTCTTTGAAAGCTTTGTGCAAAGGCATTGGGTCGTCTGCAGTAAGTGCACCGATGCAGAAGGCTTCTACATCACGCGCGTCCATTTCCATATCACAGCCGGCGAGAGTTTCTTGTAGTGACATATCAGACCTCTTTGATGAATTGCGCGCTAGGAAAGCGAACCCGTTGGCCATAGACGCCATTCGGACCTCGCTTACCAACACTGATTACCATGGTGACTGCGTCTGTGCAGTTAAGATTCAAAAGTTTTTTGACTCGTTTAGAGTCGAAGCCTTCCATCGGGCAGGTGTCAAAGCCATGCGCCGACATTCCCAGCATGAAATTCTCGCAGGCCAGAGCACAGCTTTTGGCTGCCCAAAGACTCATGCCGGCGTGAGAGGTGGGTTCACGTGGTGTGATCGCGGTGAGACCACGAAAGAAAAATATGATTTTCTTAATGTGCCCGAAAACACTCATTGGCCCTTGGGTGTACATGAAGGGAGCAAGTTTTTTGTAGTAGGCCCATGCTGACGGAGGAATCTTCTGACCGCCTTTTTCGGCTTCTTCAAAAGCCGTCACCATCTGGCGAGCATGTTTTTTCCAATGAGAAGGTCGTGCTACCGCCACAACCAGTTCAGCAGCTGTACGAGCGGCCGGTTGATTGAAGCAATACTTGGCGAGGGACTTTTTCTTTTCTGGATTGCGGACCCAATAGAATTCCCAGCATTGCAGGTTGGATGAGTTCGGGGCGAGAAGCGTCCATTCGAGGACTTCGCGCATAACGGCCTCAGGCACCGGGGTCGCATCGTAAACTCGCACACTTCGGCGGGCCTCAAGAATACGGGCAAAGGCCTGGGGATCCGTTTGAGGGGCTTTTTCTTGGTAGCCTAATTCCGGCACTTTGTTGAAAATATCGCTGGCGTCGGCCACGGAAGCTCCTGGAAATATTACACGATGCATCAAGTAAATGCATCCAAATGTCGGTCTCAGCATAGGATAACCCAACATGAAAAACCTGGTTTCAGTTTTTTCGCTCATTTATTACGCCTGCAAAATTTTGCTGATCGTCGCGCTATTTCAATGGTGGATGGACGGGGCTTTTGCGAACACGCCTTCAGCTCCAGCTGAAAAAAGCGTCCAAGAGCTGATGGATGAACGCGACATCATTAACATCTTGGGTGACGACACCTTTGATTTCAAAGAGACCATCAAATGCGCTCAGGTTGTGAGCGGGCGAGATCCTTACTTGAATCGTCGTGCAGCTGTGAGCTATTTTGTTTGTCCCGATGGCACCGCAAGCTTTAATCAACCTGATTCTACTGGCAACGGCGGCTGGAATGGTTACTGCGGTCAAACGGCAGTGAGCAATCTGTCAGGCATGTTGTGCAAGCGCTACTTCACGCCTGAGACAGTTGATACTTATGCCACAGACGTGACCCCAGGTAACTTGCCTGGCACAAATCTCCGCGCACTCAGAAAGATTTTTACTGAAAGCTACTCTAACGTTCGTCAGGCGAACCCATGTCCATCTACCGGCACATGGAAAGCTCGCTCTCCCTGGACACACAAGGGACTTATCGATGGTGTTAAGAAAGCGCTCTTGCAAGGGCCAGGTAAAGTACAACGTAAGCGTTTGAATGGAACAACGATCTCAATTACTCCAGTTGCCGTTCTCATTGGCAGTGGGATTGATAAGCTTCACTGGGTCACTGTGGTTGATTTCCGTAGCAACCCACAAGATTCTTTTGGATGTGATGTCGTGATGAACACCTGGGGGAACCAGAAGGTCATGACGTGCGAGAAATTCGCTGACTACGCGAATACGATGTTACTGGGTAACTCGTATCTAGTTTTCGAGAAGTAGTTATTTCTTAAATGGGTCGGTGAGTTTCTCGCCGGCCTGCAAGCGCCAAATCTTCACTGCACGAATGAAAATATTGTGGGAACTCAAGAGAGAGACCACCAATCCGTGAGTGCCATCCAGAATCCCTAAACGCCAAAAGTAGTGACGTAAGAAACGACCGAAGGGGCGGAAGACGATGTATGGCCAGCCGATGCGCCGGCCTGTTTTCTGAAACTTCTCATAGCGGTCCATCGCTCCCCAGGTGGTGTAGCGATCGGCTTTCTTCAAGTAATTTGCGAGATCGGTGTACGTGTAGTGCAGGATCTTGTTCTTAAGCTTACTGATCGTGCCCTTGGCTTCTACTTCGGCGTGCACCTTAAGGTCTTGGTAGCGGCAGTTATCACGCTTAAAGAGGCGCACCACTTTGTCTGACTGCCAGCCGGAATAATCAATCCGCTTACCCATGAAATGGTTCACACGATGAATCCAAAACGCATCGTGAGTTGTGCCTGTTTGCAGCAGTCCCTGAATTTCTTTTTGCAGCTCGGGCGTGCAGCGTTCATCAGCATCCAACAAGAAGATCCAGGGATGACTGGCCTGGGGGATGGCCCAGTTTTTCTGCGAAGCCGAGTAGCCATACTCGCGCTGAATAACACGAGCACCGGCCGCACGGGCCAATTCAAGCGTCTTATCAGTACTTAAGGAATCTACTACGAGAATCTCATCGGCCCATGTCACCGAGGCGATCGCTTCTGCGATATGGCGCTCTTCATTAAAGGTCGGGATGATGGCCGTGATTTTTTCCATGGTGTAGACTGATCCTATCTTATGACGCCTAGTGAATCAAAACCTATTCTCATCATCCAAACCGCCTTCATCGGCGACACGATTCTTGCGTCCTCATTCGCGAAGACGCTCCATGATCAGTACCCCGACGCACCTTTGCATTTCTTTCTGCGTAAAGGAAATGAGGGTGTTATCAACGGTCTTCCGTTTATCAATAAAGTCTGGGTGTGGGATAAGGGTGAAGGCAAAGTTCGCTCATTGTGGCGTTTGATTCGTGAACTGAGACAGTACGAATTCCGGGCCGTTTTTAATATTCATCGTCATTTCAATTCGGGTTTGATCACGGCCTTCATGAAGGCCAAGGAAAAAATTGGGTTTAAGCAGAATCCGTTGTCGTTTTTTTACACCCGCAAAGTGAACCATCGCATCCCGCACACGGTGGATGGTCAGAGCTGGCATGAAGTTCAGCGCAATCTTCAGTTGCTTCAGGCCTACGAGGGTCGTTTTCCTATGCCGTTTAAGCTGCAGGAGTTTCGTCCTGTCCTGCCGATCACGATTGCTCATAAAGACAAAGTCGCTGAGTGGAAAACCAAACCTTTCGTGGTGGTAGCACCCGCTTCGGTTTGGTTCACCAAGCAGTGGGAAGAGTCGAGTTACACTGAACTCGTGAAACGCCTCGCGGATAAATACCAAGTGCTCTTGATTGGTGGCCCTGGCGACAAAGATCTCTGTCAGCGTGTGAAGGGTTCTACTGAGGCCATCAACCTTTGTGGAAAACTCAATTTGTTAGAAAGTGCAGCGTTGATGGAAGGTGCGGAGCGGGTTTTTGTGAATGACTCTGGTCCTTTGCATCTCGCCAGTGCGGTGAATGCCAAGACCACGGCTTTCTTTTGCGCCACCATTCCGCAGTTTGGTTACGGGCCGCTGGCCGAAGGTGCTGTGGTGCTTGAATCACCGGAGAAACTCGATTGTCGCCCGTGCGGTTTGCATGGCCATACGTCATGTCCCAAAGGGCATTTTAAGTGCGCAAAAAATGTCACGGTTGAGATGGCGTTGGAGACCCTTAAGAATGGCTTATAAAATTAATCGGGTCGTTGTCGTTAATGTAGTACTTCTAGCCTTAGTGTTGATTAAATCGATCTACTGGCCAATTGCACAGAGCGATTTCTTTATAAGATTAGCGATCATTTTCATCGCTATGAATGTTGCGAATATTTTCAGCTATGTGAAGTTTGGCGGAGGAAGAGTTACGGTCTTTCCGATGAATCGTTTTCTACCGTTTCCTTACAGCTTTCCGCAAGACAGGTTTGTGTCAGTCAAAGTTGAAAAACGATGGTGGCTTTGGAGAGTACGGATCAACCTCGCGAATGGCCAAGCGATCTCTCTATTGAGTCTGCGTAATCAAAAGCGGGCGGAGGAATATGCCGCGGATATTCAAGCTCAAAGGGCACAATTTCACAACCGTGAAATCTAACACAGACGCTAACCTGAACTTAACAACGCGTTCTTAGAAAAATCGCTATAAGCACTCCAACAACCCCCACCTTGGAGTGACTATGAAATTTCTCATCGCCCTAACCCTTACGATGTTGTCGTTTTCTGCCCTCGCATCGACGATCACGCCTCGTCACATGTCCGTCATTACGAAGACTGTTGCTGAGAAATGCTACTTCTCAAGCAAGCTCACTGAGGTCAGCACGACTGTTCGTGAAGATCGTGTAGACCAAGGTGTAGTTGATTACTACTACAGCTCTGAATTCACTGCAGTTGTGCGCATCGATCAGGGCGTCTTTGATACGTACCGCGTGGAAGTAGAGTCAGCGATTTATTCAGCTTATGACCATGAAGCGCGTGACTGGGGATTGATCGCCGTTGAATCGGTGAAATGTACGATGATCTAGCTCAAGAGCATTGAGAAATCGTCTTTCGTCAGCTTGCCGCTGAAATACTCGTCGTCGTCTTCCGCCATGAGATCCCGGAAAAGTTCTCGTTTTGCTTGTTGCAGGACGAGAACTTTTTCTTCCACCGAGTTCTTCATGATTGGGCGGTAAACTGTCAGTTTGTTTTCTTGGCCAATACGGTGAGCACGATCGACCGCCTGCCGTTCGACGGCCGGGTTCCACCATGGGTCCATCAAGAAAATATAAGACGCCGCGGTTAAGTTCAAACCGAAACCACCGGCCTTAAGACTGATGAGGAAAATCTGAGCGTCGCCTTCTTGGAAGTATTCCACCATCTCAGTACGCTTCTTAATGGTCTGAGAACCATCAATACGGGCGAACTTCCAACCTTGCTCACGGATCTTGTCTTGGATGATATCCAGGTAGGTGGTGAACTGAGAGAAGACGAGTACTTTGTGCTTCTCTTCCATCAACTGGCCCAAGTTCTCGATCAAGAAATCCACTTTCGTAGAGTTGAGTGAGGGGCCTTGTTTTTGCCAGAGGCAAAGTTGACGCAGTTCCAAGAGAGATTTAAGGACTTCGCCGTAGCGTTTACTGTAGGCCGGATTGACCATGGCGTTCTTAACTGACTCAAGGCGATTCTTGTAATGCTCGCGTTCACCATCGGAGAAATCCAGGAACACATGGTTCTCGATTTTCTCAGGCAACTCTTTAAGCACTTGTTCCTTCGTACGACGAAGAATGAAGGGCTTCACAGTACGACGAGCCAGCAGTCGATTTTTCGCCTTCGAGCTTGAGCGCACCAAAGATAAATCGCCCCATACACCAGGAACACAAAGATCCATAATGTTATAGAACTCGGCGAGATCGTTCTCGACAGGTGTACCTGTGAGACAAATGCGGAATTTAGCTTTCAACTGGCGAGCCGCATTGGCACCGAGACTGCGGATATTTTTCAAGTGCTGAACTTCGTCAAAGATGATGACGTCGAAATCTTCGCGAGCAAACGCCCCCAAAGATTCTTTTTTCATCAAACCGTAACTGGTGAGTACCACTTGTACGTCAGCTGGAATCTCACGCTCTTCTCCGTAGAAGATACCCCATTTGAGGTTTGAGAATTTTTCGAGCTCGTTCTTCCAGTTATAGAGAATCGAAACCGGGCAGATGATGATGGCCTTCTTGATCTTGCCTTCATCCATCAGCGACTGGAGCAACATGATCGCCTGCAGGGTTTTACCCAAACCCATGTCATCCGCCAGACACGCACCAAAGCCATGATCCCAAAGGAATCTGAGCCATTGGTAACCCGTCTCTTGGTAAGGACGAGCGAGGTCTTTGTAGCGATCGGGGAGAGGCGAGAGGGGCATCGAATCGAGATTCATGATGCGTTCACAGAAGAGTTCTTCTTCTTTCGTAAGTGCACCATCAACACCGAGGCGTTTAAGTTCAAAGAGTTCAAAGACGCGCGCGCGATGGAGAGTGAGTCCGAAGCGACGCATGCCGGGGCCCGCGTCTTTCTTTTCACCTTCGAGCTTGGTGTAGCGCTTCATGAAGCGCAAAAGATCTTTCTCTTTATCCGTGAGAAGAACCAGACCTTGATCAGTCAGGATGTAATTGTCAGTGATTTCAGCGTTGCGAATGATCTCGAGGTCTTCGTCACTGATGACGAGATCGAGTTCAAACCAATCCAAACGGCGCTGATTTCTTTCAAAGCGGATGGCGCTCTTCCAAGTACGTACGGCCACATCATTATATAGAAGGGGAATACTCATGGCGGCGAGACGGCCATGCAAGTTAGCCACGCCTTCGAGGAGCGTGTTCTTCGGTAATTGAAAAATGAGTTTACGTTCTTCGGGGGGAGAGAAGACAGTGCGCCAAGCGAGTTCCGTTAAGCTATCGAGCAACGTCAGCATGACTTTCTTCAACGTGTTCGTTGAGAGCATGTAGAGTGCGTTGTTATTGGCGTCCCAGAAAGGAATTTCTGAGTCAGCGAGGAATACGTCCACCCATTCTTGCATGCGCTGTTTCTGAGAGGCGCCATGCAGATGTTTACGGTGGATAAACGTCTCGCGCTCAAAATCTTCAATCAAATGGCGATAGAAAGCGCAGGCATCATTTTTCGTGCGGAAGCTTCCGCCCCAGCCACCTTCCGTCACAAATACTTTCAACGGTTCAGGTGGAGAGACCATCCGATCGAGTTCATCGGTGAGGATAAGTTCGAGATTGAGAAAACTCTTACGAGTGGCCGGCATGATGCTGAAGCGCCACTGCACGGGCTGCGGCACCATCTCCCGCCAAGGTTTGCCTTCTAGGCGCAGATCCAGACTTGGGCGATCACGCGTCTCGCGGAATAAGCGCAACCATTCGTTGATGGGCATCCATGGATCGTTCTGCTTCACTTTCTTGATGGCTTCCATCAACTCGTTCGGCAGATCAATCGCAACACCATCGCGCCAGTTGAAAACGGTGAACACGTCAAAGAGTGAGATCTCTTTGATTTCTTCGTCGGCACTATTCTTCCAAGAAAAACGCGCAATGTGCTTACCATGGGCGCTCGCAAGTGCCTTCAGGTTGTCGTCTTCTTCCGAAGGCCGCAAGTCAACGATCAGTGTACCTTCCCATTTAGTAGGAGCAGGGTAGGTGACGACTTTGCGATTGGTGAGCATGTACGTGAGAGCACCGAAGGTCGAGCTCGGTTTCGCACCTTGCAGGTAAGACGCTTGCTTAACGAGAGTTCCTAAGTGAACGGCAGAAACGCCTTCACCAAAGAAACTAGGTCCTGCGCTTGATTGAATTTTTTGTTCAGTTCCTGCCGCCGAGAACTGCTGCCAACGCAACCACAGGGCCGCTCCATGCACACAGGTTTCCGTTTGCATCCAAATAGGGCAGTTACACTTCGCCTGAAAAATCCCACTCTCTTTCTTCCAGGTGAACTTGGTTTCGTAGGTGGTATTGTTATCGCCGACGATGCCAGAGACCACCAGGTGGTTATCAAGGCTGCCTTTAAGGAAAGACAACGACACACGGCCCAGCTCCACCAAGCGGCGGGCCTGAAAGCGTACGGGCTCAGCGTAGGTCTTTTCGACCATCGCTACGACCTCGGGCATTGTGACGTTCAAATCTTCCAAAGGATATATCCTGCGCTGCGTTCAGAAAGAAAACAGTATAGCCGAAAATGGCCCATCCGGCGATGAGAAAGTCGGCGTTACCCAAGAGGTAACGCCGATTCTACTTATATAGAGGGATTAGTTATCGAGATAAGACTTGAGGAGCTTCGCGCGACTTGGATGACGCAATTTGCGCAACGCTTTCGCTTCGATCTGACGGATACGTTCACGTGTTACAAAGAAGTCTTGGCCCACTTCTTCCAATGTGTGATCCGACTTCTCGCCGATACCAAAACGCATGCGCAATACTTTCTCTTCACGTGGAGTGAGAGTTGAAAGCACCGAACGTGTTTGCTCAGAGAGAGTGATCGACATCACAGCTTCCGCTGGAGAGATGATCTTCTTGTCTTCGATGAAGTCGCCCAATGAAGAATCTTCTTCTTCACCGATCGGAGTTTCAAGAGAGATAGGTTCTTTCGAGATCTTGAAGACCTTCTTCACCTTATCAACAGAGAGTTCCATACGATCAGCGATCTCTTCTGGAGTCGGCTCGCGGCCGAGTTCCTGAACGAGCTGGCGTGACGTACGAGCGAGTTTGTTAATCGTCTCGATCATGTGAACCGGAATACGGATGGTGCGGCCCTGGTCAGCAATCGCACGTGTGATCGCCTGACGAATCCACCAAGTGGCGTAAGTCGAGAACTTGTAACCACGGCGGTATTCGAATTTATCAACGGCCTTCATCAAACCGATGTTGCCCTCTTGGATCAAATCCAAGAACTGCAAACCGCGGTTGGTGTATTTCTTCGAGATAGAAACAACGAGACGCAAGTTGGCTTCTACCAACTGCGCTTTCGCTTTATCGGCTTTCTCTTCACCAGTTACGATGATGTTGTAAACGCGCTCGATATCTTCGAATGCCATACCCGCATCGATCACGAGGCGACGGAGCTTACGTAGGATATCTTCCTGCGTACGTACCATCTGCTCGATCTTCGCGTCAGTGGTGTAGAGCTTACGAGCGAGTTCGCGTTTGTAGGCGTCGTCTTCAAGCAAGCGGTCGTACATGATTTTGTAATCAGCGTCGTCATTCACTTCGAGGAACTTGTAAATGCGTTCCTGCTGCTCGTAGAGCTCGCGAAACTGCAAGTAGTAGCTCTTCACTGGCTCAGTGAAGCTGTTGATGATCTTACGGTTGAAGGTCAGGTCAACGAGTTCGTTGCCGACTTTCGTCATGATTGCGTCTTCGTCAGCAGTAAACTTCTTGAGGGTACCGTCTTCGTTGACGATAACGCCCAAGAGATCGCGAACGTGGTCGACAACTTTGTAGATACGCTCACGAACTTCAATGATGTCTTTTTCTGGAGACTCATCATCAAGGCCGCGCACGAGATCTTTCGTGAATTCATTTTGCTCTTCAGCTTGCTGAACGCGCTGCTTGAGTTTGATGATTTCTTCCAAGGCGTGTTTCGACTTAAGGCATGAAGTGACGATTTCTTTTTCGCCCTCTTCGATTTCCTTCGCGATTTTAACTTCGCCTTCACGAGTAAGAAGGGCCACAGAGCCCATTTTTTTCAAATAGAGTTTTACTGGATCGCTTGATGAAGTACGGAGTTCTTCTTCCTCGGCTGCGGCCAAGGGGTCTTCCACCACTTCGGGTTGGACCTTTTCAGCTTCTTCCTCATCCGTCTCAGGAGCGCGCACGATGATACGTGCTTCGTCGATTTTTTCCATGATCATATCGAGCGACTGAACGTCGACGATAGACGCAGGGATCGCATCGTTGATTTCTTCCGGAGTGAGGTACTGCTGGTCTTTGCCCTTCATGAGTAAGCGAGAGAATTCTTTGGAGTTTAGAAAGGCGACGACTACTGACATAGGGAGCTCCTCGAAGGAAGATCTTAAACGGGATTCTTTTTCAACTGCTGCAGGTCTCTATCGATTTTCGTGATCTCTTGCATGTAGAACACGACTTCTTCATCTGTGACACTTCGCTTTTGGTGCTCGGTGTACTCTTTGCGTTTCTGTTTCAGCTGCTCCAACTGCATGCGCAGTTTTAAATCCTGCAGCAAACGGGTCACAACTTTTTCGTTCAACGGTTCAGCTTTGTGTTCTTCCAACGCTAAGGCCGCGACGTTTTTAATTTCCTGCCCATACTTTTCCGAGAACACTTCATCGGACAAGATGGACACGTATTCTTGCTCGTCAATTTCCAAATAAATTTTAACGAGCCAGAGAATCAATTCTTTTACCTCAGGATGAGAGGTATAAGCAAGAATTTCATGGAGTTGCGGTTGCGCTAAGCATTCCGGATGAGTCATCAAAGTTTTCAAAATCATCTTCTCAGCAGGCAGCATGGGTGGCAGTTCCACGCGGGCCAGTGGGGCCTGGCCGGCCTCTTCTTGCAGAACTTCGTTTTCTTCTGACTCGGGCTCTTTGTTTTCGGTTGTTTGCGGCACAACTCGCGCTTGCGGGCGAGGGAGTTCGCTCGCTTTGAGACTCTGTTTGTACTGCTCGATCAAACTTGTATCGTCGCTTCGAAGCTGCAATCTTTTAGCCGATGCGATAACGCGTTCAGTCGCTTCGAGGTGATCTTTGAGCGGTGCAAGAACGGCAAACACCTCTTTCATCACCTGCAATTTGCGATCGATGGTCTCCGGAATGGGCGTCGGGATGATTTTCTCCAGCAGAAAATCCAAGAAGCGCGGCGCTTTTTCCAGACGTTCCATCAAGGCCAGGCGGCCTTCTTTGCGCAAAAATTCATCGGGATCTTTCGCCGGCTCAAAAGATAAATAGCGTGGCAAAATTCCCAACGCCATGAAAGCTGCGTTGATACTCGTCATCGCTTTCACACCAGCGGTGTCCGAATCCATGGCGAGAATCACATTCTTCGTCATGTTATGAAGCAGACGAAGTGAGGATTCACTCAAGGCAATTCCCATGGTGCCGACAGTTTCGGTGAAACCAAACTGATGCATCATCACAGCGTCCATGTTGCCTTCCACCACGATCACGCGATCGGTTTGGCGGATGGCACTTTTGGCTAAAAAATATCCAAACAGGATCGAGGCTTTGTGAAAAACAAAGGAATCACTGGAGTTCAAAAATTTTGGAACTTGATCAGGCAAAACAGCACGACAGCTGAAGCCGCGCACCTGTCCAGCGTGGTCATGAATGGGAAAAACCACGCGGTCACGATAGAAGTCATAGGGCCTGCCGCCCTCTGAAATCTTCACCATATTCAACTCGCGCGCCATCTGCTTGGCAGCATCTTGTTGATCCGCTGGCACCTTATCAAATTGCATCATCAATGCATTATTTCCAGGCGCATAACCG
>JBEIPE010000076.1:0-10673 GCA_040377215.1 Halobacteriovoraceae bacterium | reverse complement strand
GCCGTTTTCAGCGCCATGGTGAGCTTCTGGTTGTCCACTGACTTCAAGAGTTCTTGGATACCTTTGTCGTCCACGTAGATGATGTCTTCGAAGACGAACATCAACTTGCGAATCTCTTCGGCAAGCTCTGGGTCCTTCTCTTCTACGCGTGCCATGATGCTCTTCTCGGTGTTCTTGTCCATCATGTTCAACATGTCGGCGATCGGGTCTACGCCGCCCAACTGTTGTGTATCGATGGAACCGAGAGTTGAGAGTTCTGTTTTGAGGACGTCGTCCAACTGGGCGATGAGCTCTGGAGATACGAAATCCAAGTTCGCCACACGCAAGACCACTTCGGCCTGCAGGCCTTCTGGTAGTTTGCGGAGCACGTCCACTTTCTTCTCAACGGGCAAGTGCGCCACGATAAGTGCGATGGTCTGTGGATGTTCATTGATGAGGAAGTTAGCGAGTGTGCGTGTATCCACCAACTCAAGCGATTCAAGAGTGTTGGTATTACCCACATCAACGACCTGACCAAGCAATTGCTTCGCCCGATCCTCGCCGAGTGTTGAAAGAATGAAATCACGGCCTTTGTTCTCTGAGAACAAGAGCTCGGCGTCTTCGTTGATGGCGCTATAAAACTCTTCTAGCACACGCTTCACCATCCAGATGGGTGACTTGGTGATGCTCGACATCGAGTTGATCATGCGCTTAACGTCGTTGTCCTTCATGTGTTTGAAGATCAACTTCGTGGCCGTGGGGCCTAGCGCAGAAAGCAGAATAGCGGCCTTTTCTTGGCCGCTGAGGAGTTGATACTCGACATCAGGATCGAGCGTCTGTTTAGTTTCTTGAGTCGTGGCCATCTCTTATTCCCCTACTGCCCCCTTAGGCGATTTCTTTCTGACCTTCGGCCGAGTGGATCATGTCGTGAACGACTTGAGCGGCTTTAGACGGATTTTGTTCGACTAAGGTGATAATTTTTTCTCGAAGCATATTGCCTTCGATTTTTTCAGGATTCAATTTGTCTTCCATAGAAGGAAGCACATCCTCAAGGCCTGGCAAGCGCTGGTTCGCTTGAATCTTCTCAAGCTCTTCCAAGGTGCGTGGCAAGAAGTCTTCGATCGATTCCACAGTGTTCTCTGTGAGCCACTGGATGAATGGACGAACAACCATGAAGAAGAACAAGGTGATCAAAGCGCCGATCATGAGGTACTTCGTCACGTTCTTGAGGATTTCGCGGTTTTCACGAGCGCGCATGATGGCTTCGATCTCGGCCAAGTCTTCAGTCGCGAACTCCATGTTCTTGATGACAAGCTTATCGCCGCGGGCCGTGCTCACTCCGATCGCACTTTGCACGATCTGCTGGAAGTTCGCGAGTTCAGCTTCTGACCAAGCTTGGTATTTTGTGACAGGGATGCCTTCGTCGTCCACCATCGGAGCGCCCGACTTGTCTTTCACAACAACACGCTTCCCATCGACCATGACGGCGACGCTGATGGATTGCACATCGGCCGTTGGCTTAGAGCTCTTGGTGACTGTGGTTGGAACGTTGTAGTTACGTGTGACAAGGCTCTTATCAACATCGTTACGTGTTTCAGGGATGCCCGGCTGAGGTTGCTCGCCTGGAAGGTTCGAACGTGCGCCTGGGATACCTTGTGGCGATGGACGAACGCCCACGAGCTTCTGCTCGTTCTTCACTTCAGAAACCACTGCGGTGTTTTCTTGGTCGTATTGAGTTTGGGTTGAAACAGACTCAGTGAAGTCCATTTTTACTGTCACTTTCGCGATAACTTTACCGTGGCCGACGACGCGACCCAAGATGTCTTCGATGCGTTTTTCGTAAGCGTCGTTCTGCTTGGCTTCGAGAGCGATACGGCTGGCGGTTTGCGTGCTCATGCTGTCGCCATCGTTCTCAGAAAGCTTTTTACCGCGGCTGTCGATAACCACAACCATGTGAGCGCGCATGCCGTCGATGGAAGACGATACCAAACTCTGAAGGCCTCTGATCTCATCGGCCGTCATGGTCACACCGCGATCCACATCAAGCACAACTGAAGCCGACGGTGGCTTGCGTTCAGTGACGAACGGGCTTGAATCAGGAATCGACAAGTGAACACGGGCGCGAGCGACGCCACGCAAGTGCATGATGGTTTTTACTAACTCGCCTTCGAGGGCGCGTTGTTTGTTAATTTTTTGAACAAATGAAGTGGTACCGAAGCTTTGTTTGTCGAAGATTTCGTAGCCAACGGTGCCTGTGAAGTCGACGCCTTTCTTCGCAATCTCTAAGCGCCAGATTTCAACTTGTTCTTCTGGAACCAAGATTGATTTGCCGTCGTCTTTGACTTGGTAATCGATTTTACCTTCTTCCAAGAGACGAGCGATGACCGCTGAGTCTTCTTTAGAAAGATCGGTGTAGAGGACTTTGTATTGGCCTTTGCTGGCCCACATGATCACACCAGTGAGAGATCCCACGATGAGTGCCGCAACCGCCACAAGGCCGATTTTGCGAGTGGTATCCAACGTACGGAAGAACTCGTAAAAGTTCCCGGCCATGCTGCTTAAAAAACCGTTCAAGGGGACCCTCCTGGTCTCACTTAACCAAAACTAACAAGCTAGTAGGCCATCCTGGCCAACTAGATTTGCATTCTCATAATCTCTTTGTAGGCATCAATCACTTTCGAGCGGACTTGGTTCATCGCCTTGAAAGAAATCTCTGCCTTCTCTACAGCCAACAATGTCTCATGAAGATCTTTGCTTTCGCCGCTGGCAAGCTTTTGCATGGCCACGTCCGCATCGTTCTGCATTGCATTTACCTTGCCAATGGAGTCCTGGAGAAAATCTCCAAAAGTCTTGGCCTCGCCAGACTTCTCGACCCCTGGCATCTCCAGATGGTTGAACTGGTCCTGGATGCTATTGCCAACCTTCGACGACCAACCGCCGGCATCTGCGCGGCCTAAAGTTGTATCAAGTTGCGAAAGGTTCTTAATCATTCGTCAGTTCCTTAGTTTCTACCAATCTCAAGCGTTTTCATCGCCATCGATTTGGTGGTGTTCACAGCAGAGATGTTCGCTTCATACGCTCGCTGCGCTTCGATCATGTTCGCCATTTCTTGCATGACGTTGATGTCGGGATAGGCCACGTATCCGTCTTTGTTAGCGTCGGGATGGGCGGGCTCGTATTTCAAAATGGGTGGCTTGTCGCTGTTGACGACTTCGACGACGTGAACGGTTTGTGCTTTCTCGTCCAGCTCGCCCTCGAGGATTTCCGCAAACGAGTCACGGGCCGGCTCAGAGCCGAACACCACTTCTTTCTGTCGATAAGGTCCTCCCTCATCGGTGCGAGTAGTTTGCGCGTTTGCAATGTTTGAGTTGATACTTTCCATGCGCTTGCGTTGGGCCGCAAGGCCAGAGGCGCTAATCCGAAGGCTGGTGAGCAAATCCATGCGTCAGTCCTTACTTCTCGTTATTGATCACGTACTTCATCAGGCCCAGCTTCTTGTTGATCAGCTGAACGGTGGTGTCGTACATGATTTTGTTTTCTGCCATGCGGGCCATCTCGGCTTCCACATCAACGGTGTTTCCACTCTCTGAAACCACACCGTTTGGATCTTCATAGACTTCTGGTTCTAGGTTGTTGAAGCCGCCGCCGCCTACGTTGAAGTGTTGCTCGTCAGTGGCACCCATCTTCAAATTGCCATCCACATCAGTCGCACGCGCGAGTGCTTCTTCGAAGTCGAGTTTCATCGACTTGTAGCCAGGCGTCTGTGCGTTGGCGATGTTAGAGCCCGTAATCTCCTGACGCATCTCACGGAATTTCAGTGAGGTGGTCAGGGCACGGAAGGTTTTGTCGTCGACGTTCATCTCTTTAGTCCTAGCGCAAGTTCACAAAGTACTGAGAACCTTCTGAGCGGTATTCGTTGATCTTGTTACGAAGAGTACGAATGCTCACACCGAGGATCTTGGCGGCTTGTGTGCGGTTTTCAGATGTGAACACCAAGGCTTTCTTGATGAGCAATTTCTCTGCGTCTTTCAAAGACATGAGCTTTACGCCGTCTTCGTCAGTCTCGAGAGTGAAGCCTTCAGCACGTTTGCCTTCAGTCTGGAAGCAAGCCGCGTTGACAACGCCTTCAGCGACAGTGGCAGCGTTACGGACAGTTTGGCGGAGTTCTGTGAGGTTGCCGTTCCAAGCTTGATCGTTCAAGCGGGCACAAGCATCAGCGGCGAGAGCGAGTGATTGAGAACCAGTTTCCTGGCACCATTCCTGGATGAAGAGATCAGCGAGCAATTCCACGTCTGTTCCTCTTTCACGCAACGGCATCAAATGAATTTGAGCGCCACCGAAGTAAGTTAACAAAGCACGAGAGAATTTACCGGCGCCTACCAACTTAGAAAGGTTCTTCGTTGTGGTCGCGAGGACGCGGACATCGAGTTCGTAATCAGGCAGTTCTTGAAGGATAGTATACAGGCGTTTCTGGAAATTATCATCCAGCGCATCAATGTGGGCAAAGATGACCGTGCCGCCATTCGCGACTTCGAGTACACCACGTTGGAAGCGGCCATCAGCTTCACGGAAGCCTAGGACACGACGTTCAACTTCAGCGATATCAGCGCTGCAGTCGACGATTTCCAAAGACGCGCTCTTACGTACAGAGTGTGTATGGATGTAGTTACCCAAGGAGCGTTTTCCGCATCCAGGCTCTCCACTGATGAGCACTGGAGTCTTCGTCACGGCCACATTACGTGCCGTCTCGAGAGACTTCTTGAATTTAGGGTGATTACCTGTGAGTTCTTGCGCTGACTTTAACATTAGACCTCCTGTCCGTTGTTAAAATGTTTACTACAACCGTTTTTCTTTCAATTCGAGGGCCGAGAGCTCCGTCCTGGCCATCTCTCTCATATAAACGGGCACTTCTTTTTTCTCTATCAGCTGGCGAAGGGTTGCTTTCCCCTCTTCCAGTTTACCATTTCTCAGCAGTGACAGACCTAACAAATACTCAATCCGCGAGCTGTAAGGAGATTTTTGAAAACGTCCTTTAAAGTTGCGAACCAGTCCTTCTATTTCGTTCCAGTTTGGTGTGCTATCCCCTACCAAGCTTTCGATCAGCAGGTAGTTAACTCGTTCAGCTACATTCAAGATCGATGCCGACTTTGATCGTTGGATATCCGAGGCCAAGGCCTTCACGACTGTTTTGAAGCGTTCGAGGTCTTTGAGGTTATAGAGACTCTCTACGTAACCCATCAGAAGCTCTGACATTTGTCTCGGAGTAAGGCGGTTTTTAGGGTTCTGTTTAATCAGTACTTTCTCGAAATCCTCGGCCGCTTTCGACCACTGGCCCTTCTGGTAAGCTACTAATCCTTGGTAATAAGAGAAGTTTACAGAGTCCCGGAGTGACACCGGATAAGAGGCCAACTTGGCCTCCGCCTGGTCCCATTCTTTCGAGGAGATCGACTTAATCAGACCTAGCTCCTCGAGCATATCGCTCATCGGAAGGTCCTTCGTACGCTCAACCCACAGAGGGTATTCACGGGTCTCTTCATTCGCCATCGATTTCAACACACCGTAGGCGCGATCAAAACTTTGGTAGAGACCCAGCTTGATGAAACTGTCGGCGATGACGAAGTTCATGTACGGGTTCCCCGCCACGCGCTTCTCGAAACGGTCTTTGTACACTTCCCACATTTTCACAGCGCGAGTGTAGTCTTCTTTTAAGTAAGCTTGCTGAATCACACCGAACACAACTTCCGCACCGTCGCCATCAAACACGCGACGCTCAGAAGGCTTTAACGTATCCGTCGGGATCGAGGCCAGGTAAGCGAGAGCTTCATCGTAGGCTTTGCGTGAGATGAAAGTACGAAGGCGGACTAACCACAACAACTTCTTCATGTCGTAGGTCAAAATCTTTTTCTCGTCCACCGCTTGCTCCAGAAAAACTTCCGTTTCAAGATCAGCGGCATCCGGGGCAATCTTACGAGCGATACGCATCCCCACATAACGAAGCTTTGCCTCGTAACGGTATTCAGGATACGGACTGCGATCGATGGCATTTTTGTAGAGGACAGTAGTTTCCGCAGCTTTACGATCGAGCAACTCGTAAGTCAGTGCTAAACGCAAACGAGCGGCGGCGGCTTCACGCAAGTGGGCCCAATCAGAAACAAACAAGTCATACACCCGTGCCGCTTCTTCATACTCGGCTTCGCGGAACAAGGCCTCAGCAGTATTATAAAGAATCGAGGGATGAATCGGCTTAATGAGATTTTTTTCTTGGGCGCGGAAACGCTTCACCACTTCAGCACTCTTGCCCGCCGCGAGCAATGAATATGTCGCGTAGGCCAACTCCGTTTGAGGCGGGAGTAACGATGCGAGTTTTTTGTCTGATAAGAATTCGGCGATCTTATCTTCTTGGCGCAGACGGGCGAGAGAATTCAAGATGACGTTGGAAGCCAACACCACCATGTCATAGTCATACTGGCCGCGGGCCTCAACAAAGAAGCGCTTGGCGAGTTCGAGGCCTTTGAAGTAATCCCCACGATCGATCTGGTACTGCATCATGTAGCGGAAGGCGCCGCGCTTGAGCTCATAGTTCGTGGTGCGCTCGAGAAGATTGCCCAACAAGTTCATAGCTGTCGCTTGCAATGTCTTATCTTTCTTAGTGATGTTCGAGCGGAAAAGTGCATTGATGCGCAACCATTCATTGGTGTCAAAGTTTGCGTCGTCGCCGTACTTCTTTTGATAAAGAGTCAGCGACTTGTTCATCAGACCCCATTTCTCTTGGCGGTAGAGATTGATGGTCAATTGAAGGTGGGCCTCTTTAGGGTCATCAAGCAGTTCGCGATCTTTAATCGGATAGAACGTTTCTGGGATCTTGCTTTCCAGCTGCACGTCACGTTCAAGGGGCGGAAGCAACGGAACATAATCCCAAACGAAAGCAGCCCCGTAACGGAAGTCGCGGTACTCAGGGTTGGTTTTTTGAACAGTTTCAGCAGGAACGGCCACCACTTCTAAGAGAGATTTCTTCGGGGACTTGAGTTCAAGCGGAATGGGCTTGGCGGTTTTTTTGACGACGACTTTCTTTTCCTCGGTCGGCAACGGCAAAGGCTTTTGTAGCGAAGCCGCTCGCGAAGGCAAAGAGTCAGCATTGACCCAGAAGTCCATGATCCACTTGCGATCCACATCCCGATAGAAGCTGAAGAGTTCAACCGAGGCGTCTTTAAGTGTGACCACGGCCTTGGCCGGTTGTGCGGGGAAGCCCTCTTGGCTGAAGGTCACATTCTCCACGTAACCTTCCGCGCGCTTCATCTTCGTCATTTCACCCGCGATCTGCTCAAACAGCGGCAGATTAAGGGTTTCGATGATCACAACGTTGTCTTTCTTAGAGATCGTGACCTGCTCCTTTGGAAGCATGAGATTCCAGCGCAGATGGGTCTTAAAACTTTCTTGATTAAATACGTCGGAAAATGCGGGAAAGACCCAGAAAAGGGTCAATGCGAGAACGGGGAGCCATCTTGGCAGCGCGCGCATTTGAGTCATTGGTTCCTGTGGGGGCACGTCCATCCTAGACGCGCGAGACACCCATAAGGCAATTTTAGCCGAATTCTGATTTTTAGGTGGAAAAACTTACCTGCGGCAAAAAAATCCTGTCGAGACTTTGACGTTGACCGTGGCGGCTTTCGTTTACAAAGGTTTATCTCTCCCTGTTTAATGAAGGGTGAATTGATGCTGAGGAAACCGTTATGCTTCGTGATAGTCGACTAATTCTGTTCGCATGTCTGCTGCCTTTAGCGGCTTGCTCACTTTTCATCCCTTCTAACGATCCTCGTGCCACCAAAGACAAAGATCTCACAGTTCAATTTGAGATGAATGGTTGGGCCCCCACAGATCCGCGCGAAAGTGATCTGGCCTGGGTGCAACAGCAAAGTGGCGACGTCATGATGGTGAATTCTTTTTGCGGAGAATTCCAATCGCTGCCACTCGAAACACTCGCAGTCAAAACCTTCAAGGACTACCCCGACTTTAAGCCCCTAGGAAAAAATACGATCGAGTGGCATGGGCGCGAAGCTTTCGAAATGGAAGCTGAAGCCATGGTGGATGGCGTGAAGGTCTTGCTTCATATTCGTAACTACCGCCGCGATCACTGCTACTACGACTTTGTTCTCATCAGTCCTCGCACGCGCACCCAGAATAGCCTGCAGGCCTTCGCCACGATGGTGAAGGGAGTAGAATTCCGATGATGGCCCGCGCCCGCCACCAATTTGAATTTGTCGGTGAACTCGTGGCCCTGACGGCCAATACCTTTCGCTGCATGTTCACGCCGCCTTTCTACTGGCTGCGTGTTCTCGAACAAATTGTTGAACTCGGACAACGGTCTCTATCGATTACCATCGTGATTGGTTTTGTGATGGGTCTCGTGATGACTCTCCAGTTCGGTTACGGTCTCGCTAAGTTCGGTGGCACACTCTACGTTCCGGCCATCGTTTCACTTTCACTCATCCGCGAGATGGCCCCTATCTTCACATCTCTTTTGGTCGCAGGCCGGATTGGTTCAGGCATCGCCGCTGAGATCGGCGCCATGAACGTCTCACAACAGATCGACGCCATCCGCGCGCTCGGCACCTCACCTATTCGGGTGCTCGTCGTTCCACGCATGGTGGCGGCGATGGTCTCACTCCCCTTGCTAGGAATTCTCGCGACGTTCGTGGGTATTATCGGGGGCGCCTTCATCGCACGCGCTGAGTTCGACATGGCCTACGGCTTCTACTTCAACAAAGTTCTCTCGACCATCAAATTGCACGACGTGTTCAGCTGCTACATCAAGTGCATGTTCTTTGCTTTCATCATCACGCTCTTTGCATGCTGGCGCGGCTTCAACACCAAAGAAGGCACTCGCGGCGTAGGCCAAGCGGCGACTTGGGTGGTGGTGCGTTCGAGTATCGTGATCCTCGTGTCGGACTTTTTCTTGAGCAAGATTTTGATCTTGCTGTTTGATTAGAGGCCACATGGAAAACATCCTCGAAATTAAACATCTCAAAAAAAGCTTCGGCGACAAAGTCATTCATCGCGATGTGAGCTTTGGTATTCAGAAAGGCGAGATCGTTGGCCTGTTGGGCAACTCCGGCACTGGCAAGAGCGTCATGCTCCGCTGTCTCGTGGGTCTTGAGACCATGGATGACGGAGAAGTGTGGTTTCAAAAAAAACGCATCGACCTTCTCACTGAAGAGGCCATGTTCAAAATTCGCACGAAGATTTCCTACGCCTTTCAAAGCGGTGCTCTATTTGACTCCATGAGTGTGTACGACAATATTGCGTATCCTTTGCGCGAGCACGAACACTTGAGCATCACTGAAGAAGAAAAACGCGTGCAAGACATCTTGACGCTCGTTCATCTCAAAGACTCAGGTGACCTTTTCCCGTCGGACCTTTCCGGCGGTATGCAGAAGCGTGCTGGCCTCGCGCGCGCCATGGTGCTCTCACCTGATGTCATCCTCTATGATGAACCTACCGCTGGCCTTGATCCCGTTAACGTGGAGAACGTGCTCGAGATCATGCGCTCGTTTAGAGAGCGCGGCGCTGCTGGTATTTTCGTTACTCATGATATTCCCGCTGCCCAGAAAGTTTGTGACCGTCTCATGGTCATCGACAGCGGCAGGATTGCCTTCCAGGGCACCGTTCAAGAATTTGATAATAGCAATGACCCCGTGGTGAAACGATTCCACGTGGGCCTTTAAGGATTTTTATGCGCGCCAAAGACAAATCAAACCTCGTTCGAGTTGGCATCTTCGTCACCCTTCTCACCGTAGTCTTGATGATTATGATTGTGGCCATCGGCAAAGAGTCTTCGCTCTTCGAGAGTCGCATCAACGTTCGAGCGGTTGTTCCGAACGCCGAGAACCTACGCCCAGGCGCTGTGGTGGAGTTGCGCGGCCTGCGCATCGGCCACGTGGAAGACATTTTGATCTCTGGCCAAGAGTCCGTTGAAATCACCTTGCTCGTTACTGAAAAAAACATTCCGTGGATTCGCAAAGACAGCAAAGTTGAAATCAGCAACGCCGGTCTGGTGGGCGATAAGTACCTGCAGATCAAAGGCGGCACGAAAGAAGCCGGCGCTTTTGATCCGGCCACAGATGTTTTGCAATTCGAAGCGTCTTTTGATCTGAAGGCCATCGCCGCCAAAGGTGGCAACATCGCCGACAAAGCCGAACGCATCATGACTAAACTTGATGTTCTCTTGGATGCCATTGATCCAGAAAAACTCGCCACCACCATGGACGGGCTTTCTCGCACGGCCGATAACATGGGCCGCGCGACGGCACCTATGCAGGCCACCATGCAAAAACTCGAGACCATGGCCGGACGCTTCGACAACATCGCTGAGCGCGTTCAGAAAGGCCCAGGAACGGCCAACTCACTTATCTATGATGATGGAGTGTACGAAGACTTGCGTAAGCTCTTGGGCGGTGCTGAACGCAATACGGTGATTAAGTACTTTATTCGTGAATCAATTAAGAAAGCACCCGCTAAGCAATAGCGTGGATTAAACCTGACTGTCCGAGCCACTGGAAAAATGCTCCAATGGCCTCGGCATCTTCCGGCGCCTCCTCCAAGGCGACGGCCACACCTTCTGGCAAACGTCGCAACACAGTCTCTTCCCAAGCTTCCAATTCGCGATAGCGCAAACCATCCTCGCGCAACCATAGCAG
>JBEIPE010000079.1:0-10231 GCA_040377215.1 Halobacteriovoraceae bacterium | reverse complement strand
GGATATCTTCGATAAAGGTTTCTCGGCAGGGGCAAGTAGCGATGAAGCGTGGAAGCTCGCTGGCATTCTAGTGGCTTTGGGCCTCGCAAACTATCCGTTGCGCTTCTTTCACTACTACGGCCTGCGCATGATCGTGGATCGTTGTGCGTGCAGCATCCGTTCGCAGCTCTTTCAAAAATTCCAAGTCATGCCTGCGTCGTACTTTGCCACCGCCAAACAAGGCAACATGGTGTCGACCTTCATCAGCGACACGCACATGTTTGCTGATGCTTTTAAAAACGCCCTCGAAATTATCCGCGAACCGATAACCGCCCTGGCGCTCGTTGGTGTGGCGGTTTATCACGACTGGCAACTCGCTTTAGTCATTCTGATTGCTTCACCGATTTTTGCTTTGATCTTTGGCAAACTCGGTCGTCGTATTCGTAAGTATGTCGGCTTAGCTCAACGTGATGTGGCCGACATGACTCACGCCGTGGGGGAATCGCTTTCAGGGCAACGAATCGCCAAAGCTTTTGGACTGCAGGGATTCTTGCTGGGCCGTTTTGAAAAATTGCAAACGCGCTTTATTGAAAACCGCATGCGCTCCAACTCTGCTGAAGAGCATTCTCATCCCGCGGTAGAACTCGTAGGCTCTTTGGCCTTTGCTGGTGTGATCGTCTTCGCTCACCACCGGATCGTCTCGGGAGAGTTAACCACCGGTGGATTCATCAGCTTCGTGGCCGCTTTGGCCATGTTTATGGACCCAGTTCGTAAGTTCAGTAAGTCGAACGCGAAACTGAACCAAGCACGCGCCTCTTCTGAGCGAATTCTCACTTTGCTTGATACTCCGTCTGAACCCGATACCGGCACACACTCACAAGTAAGCTTTGAGCGCGAGATTGAATTCCGCAATGTCAGCTTCAGCTATGGCGATGGTGACATCTTAAAAGATTTCAATTTGGTGATTAAGAAAGGCGAGAAGATTGGTCTCGTCGGTTTATCCGGTTCAGGAAAATCAACGCTCATCAGTTTGCTCTTGCGACTATACCCGGTGACGCGTGGTGCGATTCTTGTCGACGGTGTGAATATCAACGAGTGGCGGTTGGATAATCTGCGCCATCTCTTCTCGTTGGTAAGTCAGGATGTGTTCTTGTTCAACGATACCGTTCGCGAAAATCTCACGACGGGTGACTCGCACACAGAAGAAGAAATTCTGCATGCCTTAGATGTTTCCTATGCCCATGATTTTGTCATGGAACTGCCGGAGAAACTGGAGACAAGCATTGGTGATCGCGGTTTGCGTCTCTCAGGCGGACAAGGTCAACGTCTCACCATCGCCCGCGCGTTCTTAAAAAATCGCGATATCATGCTCTTCGATGAAGCCACGAGTGCTCTCGATAACGAATCAGAAAAAATCGTCCAGGCGGCTCTTGAACGAGTGGCCGGTCATCGCACCATCATTGCCGTGGCCCACCGTCTTTCGACACTCAAGAATTACGACCGTATCGTCGTGATGAAAGAGGGACGTAAGATTGAAGAGGGAAGTCATGAGGTGCTGGTCGCCAAGAACGGTGAGTACCTGAAGCTCTACGAACTTTCGCAGAGAGACTAGGTGTTTTCCACCGAGCGACGGAGAATCACCATCATGCTGGTGCCGTAATTCTCCAAGCTTTCCTCTTTCGTTAGTGAGCGTACTTCAATGCGTCCACCAATCAACTCAATACAGCTTTTTGTGATCGGTAAACCAAAGCCTGTGCCCACTTCACCAGCGGTGCCTGTTCTTTTTGTCGAAGCCAGTGGATCGAAGAGTTCATCCCGTGTGCGCTTAGGCATGCCGATTCCGTAATCACGAATCACCACTTTCACGGCGTGGGCCGAAAGCGGTTCTACCGCCAGATCAATCCGACTTCCTTCATGAGAGAACTTAATGGCATTACTTAATAGGTTACCGAACACTTGGTGAATCAACATGGTCTCATGGCCCATGACGTAGACTTCGCTAGCATAGAACTTCGCCACTTGAATTTGTTTCGTCGCCAGACGGTTTTGATAGAGCTCCACCACTTGGTCCAAGATGTTGACGAGATCAAGGGGAGTCGTCGGTACGCGGACGTGGTGTGCTTCCCAGCTTTCTAAGTCGCGGATCAGATGAATGATATTGGTGATCCGCTCAGCATTGCGATCGATCTTAATACCGGCAGCGGCAGGGTCCTCTTGATGGCCTTGGGCGAGCATTTGTCCGGTGAGGCGCATGACCGTGAGCGGAGTAGAAATATCGTGGACTAGAATGCGTAGTAGATTTTGCTTCGAGACAATTTTCTCGCGCAAATAAACTGAGGAGATGTGCTGTTGGAGCAACAAGAAGTGAGTCAGAAT
Source organism: Halobacteriovoraceae bacterium (assembly GCA_040377215.1). Taxonomy (GTDB): domain Bacteria; phylum Bdellovibrionota; class Bacteriovoracia; order Bacteriovoracales; family Bacteriovoracaceae; genus UBA6144. The sequence goes on along the minus strand of JBEIPE010000079.1, from coordinate 7,876 downwards.
CCCGGCGCAGAGTAAGAACAGAACTTGTTGGAGAATGATAAGCAGGACGTGGCCTTCCTGAACTAAATTCACCACCAAGCCAGTGTGTGAGCTCCATTGGCCGAAGAGGGCAAGGGCGATCACAATAATGCACCAGACCGCTGCCCAGATCCGGCTGGTCAGCATGCCCGCTATGATCGGGAGGAGACTGAACCAAGCAAAAGCTGTTTGGCGGAAACCGTTAATGACCCAGCAAAACATGAAGATATAGGCCGTATTTGCTGTGAGCAGCAGTGTTGCAGAAAGGAGAACATTGCGGCGATAGCGGTAAACCAGCAGGCTAACCCAGGCCAACACTACGCAAAGTTTTGGTCCCCATGATACCAGATCGCCGTCGATATAACGCGGCCCCAAAATGGCGAAGGTAAGCATCACGAGTTGAGAGATGCAAAATGTCGAAAACAGTAAGTGAAGCTTGAACTCCCGAATAGGGTGAAGCTGTTGCCCCGGAGCGGCAAACCAATTGAATAAAAAATTGTAAGCGCGGCGTAGGGTGCCGTGCCTGTTTGTAGAGTCCATAGAGTGAAGGACTTTTCGGGTGTCTGCTCTCCTTCTTGATCAGTAGCGAATTTGCAGGCGTGAACTGCTGATTTATGGTAAAAATTTCTCCAAATTCACCCTGAGGAGTCCTTTGTGTCAGAAGAAAATCTCCAATCAATGAGCGATTTGGTCAGTCTTTGCAAAAGCCGCGGATTTATTTTCCAAAGCTCTGAGATCTACGGCGGGCTAGGTTCTTGTTGGGACATGGGCCCGTTGGGTGTCGAACTCAAAAACAACATCAAGAACGCTTGGTGGCGTTCGATGACTTTCCGTGATGATGTCGACGGAGTGGATGCCGCGATTCTCATGCACCCACTGGTTTGGAAAGCTTCAGGTCACGTGGATAACTTCACTGATCCGTTGGTGGATTGCAAAGCGTGCAAAGGTCGCTTTCGCGCCGATCAGATTGATCTCAAGGCACCTTGCCCTACCTGCAAAGCCAAAGATTCATTCACCGACATTCGTAACTTCAACTTGATGTTCACCACGCACATGGGTGCGGTTCAAGAAACAGCTGCAGAAATTTATCTTCGCCCAGAAACGGCGCAAGGTATTTTCGTTAACTTCTTGAACGTGCAGTCAACCATGCGCCGTAAGCTTCCTTTTGGTATCGCGCAGATTGGTAAGGCCTTCCGTAACGAAATCACACCAGGGAACTTCATTTTCCGTATGCGTGAGTTCGAGCAAATGGAAATGCAATACTTCATCAAGCCCGGCACACAAGCAGAAGCCATGGAGATGTGGAAAGAGACACGTTTCCAGTGGCATCTCGACATGGGTCTTCGCAAAGAAAAACTTCGCTTCCACAAACATGAAGCTCTCGCGCACTACGCCGATGCGGCTTTTGATATTGAGTATGAATTTGCTCACGGCTGGGGAGAGATGGAAGGGATCCACTCGCGTACCGACTTCGACTTGAAGCAGCACATGGAGTACTCGAAGAAGAACTTGATGTACGTCGACCAAATGGATGGCAACAAGAAGTTCATTCCGTACGTGCTCGAAACATCTGTCGGCGCTGACCGCAGTTTGCTCGCGATCTTGTCAGATGCTTATCGCGTAGAAAACAAAGGTGACGCTGAGAAAGAGCGGACTGTTATGCGCTTTAAGCCAAGCCTCGCTCCCATCAAAGCGGCCATCATGCCGTTGATGAAAAAACCAGAACTCGAAGGCACGGCCGATAAGCTGTTGCGCGAGTTGCAGAAAGATTTCAAGTGCGACTACGACACCGCCGGTTCAATTGGTAAGCGTTACCGTCGTCAAGATGAAGCGGGCACACCCGCTTGCATCACAGTGGACTTCGATACGCTCACAGATCAAGCCGTGACTGTGCGCCATCGCGATACCATGGTTCAAGAACGCATCGCTCTCGATAAAGTAAAAATGTATTTGAAGGATACCTTCAATCTCTGAGGAGTTCGCATGGCACATCAATGGGTCTATAAGTTTTCCGCGGAACTCACTGAGGGAAACAAAGACATGAAGGCGCTTCTCGGTGGCAAGGGAGCGAACCTTGCTGAGATGTGCGCGCTGAAACTTCCTGTTCCTCCAGGCTTTACGGTTTCTACCGAAGCCTGTCTTGATTATTACAAGACGGACAAAACCATCTCGAAAGAGATTCGCGGTCAGATCGAAGCCTCGCTCGCCTGGGTTGAAAAACTCACGGGCAAGAAATTTGGCGACGCTGAAAATCCATTACTTTTCTCTGTTCGATCAGGCGCTCGCGCTTCTATGCCGGGCATGATGGACACAGTTTTGAATCTTGGGACCAACGACAAAACTGTTATCGGCATGGCGAAGAAAACGGGTAACCCACGTTTTGCTTGGGATGCTTACCGCCGCTTCATTCAGATGTACTCCAACGTTGTTCTCGGTGTGCGCGGAAGCGTGCTGGAAGCGCAGCTGGAAGATTTGAAAGAAGCACGTGGTGTGCATGAAGACACCAAGCTCACCGCTGATGATCTGCAAGAACTCGTGCAAGTTTATAAAGATGTTTTGCTCTCTGAGCACGGTGTAAAATTCCCGCAAGACCCGATGGAGCAACTGTGGGGCGCGGTTTCTGCGGTCTTCGGTTCATGGAACAACGCTCGCGCGAACAAGTACCGCGAGATGAACAACATTCCTCATGACTGGGGAACAGCCGTTAATATTCAATCCATGGTATTTGGTAACCTGGGTGATGATTGCGCCACCGGCGTCTGCTTCACCCGTGACCCAAGCACCGGCGATAAAAAATTCTTCGGCGAGTATTTGATCAATGCTCAAGGGGAAGATGTGGTGGCAGGTATCCGCACACCCTGGCCTATCAACCTCGCTTCGACGAATGACCAGAACAAACAATTCAAAACTCTTGAAGCGGCCATGCCGGCCGCTTACGCAGAACTGGTGAAAACCTACCTACTTCTCGAGAAACACTACCGCGATATGCAGGACATCGAGTTCACTATCGAAGCGGGCAAGTTCTACATTCTGCAAACGCGAAATGCGAAACGTACTGTCGCAGCAGCGATGCGTGTGGCGGTCGATCAAGTGCACGAAGGTTTGATCACCAAGAAAGATGCCTTGTTGCGCATTCAGCCCGATGATTTGAACCAGCTCTTGCACCCTCGTCTTGATCCGAAAGCGCAAAAGATCTTGCTCGCCACAGGTCTTCCGGCCTCTCCAGGTGCGGCCGCAGGCCATATCGTATTCCATTCAAAAGATGCGGAAGAGTGGGCCAAGGGCGGAAAGAAAGTCGTTCTTCTTCGCACTGAGACTTCTCCGGAAGATATCGGCGGCATGGCCGCGGCCACAGGCATTCTCACCGCTCGCGGAGGCATGACCTCTCACGCCGCAGTAGTCGCGCGCGGTATGGGTAAGCCTTGTGTCGCGGGTTGCACGCCTTTGATCATTGATGAAAAGAGCCGCACGCTCACGGTAAAAAATAAAACTTATAAAGAAGGCGACTTCCTTACGTTTGATGGTGCCACGGGTGAAGTCTACGAAGGATTGATTCCGACGGTGGATGCGCAGATTTCATCTGCGTTTGCTGAGTACATGGGCTGGGCCGATGAAGTCCGTCGTCTTCGCGTGCGCACCAACGCGGATACTCCTCATGACACAAAAGTCGCTCTTGAGTTCGGCGCCGAAGGCATTGGCCTCTGCCGTACCGAACACATGTTCTTTGCTCCTGAGCGAATCCTTGCTGTTCGCGAAATGATTTTCGCTGAAACCACGGAAGACCGTAAAAAAGCGCTCGATAAATTGCTGCCATTCCAGCGTGAAGACTTCTACGGCATTTTCAAAGCGCTCAATGGATTGCCGGCCAATATACGTTTGCTCGATCCACCTCTTCATGAGTTCTTGCCTCACCAAGATCATGAAGTGAAAGAGCTGGCGCAAGTTTTGGGTGTCACGGAAAAGCGTATTCATGAGCGCAACAACGCTCTTCATGAATTCAATCCCATGCTGGGTCACCGCGGTTGCCGTTTGGCGATCACGTACCCAGAGATTTACCAGATGCAGGCGCGTGCGATCATCGAGGCGGCCATCAAGTGTGAACAGCAAGGCATCAAGACCTCGTCGGAAATTATGATTCCACTCACGAGCGAGCTGCGGGAGTACGCTGCCATCAAAGGTGAGTGTATTGAAGAGATCGAAAAAGTCTTCAAAGAGAAGAACGCGAAAGTGAAATACAAGGTCGGCACTATGCTCGAGCTTCCTCGCGCGTGCATCATGGCGAAAGAGATTGCTACGGAGTCCGACTTCTTCTCATTCGGTACCAACGATCTGACCCAAACGACGTTTGGTCTTTCACGAGATGATGCGGGTAAATTCCTCCCGAGCTACACCGCTCGTGGGATTTATCCTCGGGATCCGTTTGTAGCGATCGATCGCGATGGCGTCGGCTTCTTGATGAAGCATGCGGTGGTCGAAGGGAAAAAAGGTAATCCAAATATTTACGCTGGCATCTGCGGCGAACACGGTGGCGAGCCAAGCTCTGTGGAATTCTGTCACCAGATCGGCCTTGAGTATGTTTCATGCTCACCGTTCCGAGTGCCGATTGCACGGTTGGCTGCAGCTCAGGCGGCCTTGAAGTCATGATTATCGTCCGCGACATGGTACTGGAGGACTGCGCGGCCGTCGCCAGTATTCATGTCCGTGGTTGGCAAGCCGCCTACCGCGGCATCATGCCTGATGCTTTTTTAGATTCACTGACCATTGAACAACGGACAGAGCGCTGGCGTAATAATTTCGCTCGCAACAACAGTATGAACTTAGTCGCTGAACGCGCCGGTCAGGTTCTGAGTTTCGGCGGTGGGGGAGTGAATCGTAGCCTTGAGCAGATTCCTCATCTGCAACACGAGCTGTGGGCACTCTATGCTGACCCCAATCATTGGGGGCAAGGAGCTGGAGCGGCGATCCTCAATGAATTTGCACGACGTGTGCAGGCCCCTTATCTCGTGTGGGTTGCGACTGAAAATCATCCCGCCCGTAAGTTTTATACCCGCATGGGCGGTCGTTTGTTGAGTCACACCAAAGACGAAGAAGTAGGTGGCGCACTTGTCCCTCACGTCGCCATGGAATTCTAGGAATTAAGTTGTGTGCTTTAGGTGAGCAGACTAGCCTAGAAGGATGAAAGAAATTCGCCGTCTTATTGAAGTCATGCTCCCGCAGCAAGAACACCTCGACGCTCTCGCTGTGGGTGTGATCGATTTTGAATCGGGCAACTTTGAAATCACCGGCGACGTGCGGTTTTCTTACGACCTCGCGTCTGTCACAAAAGTTCTCGGCAATGCGGCCGTTTATGCTTTGAAGCCGGAAGCGTTTACCGCAGACATGCGCTTGCTCCTTGAGCATCGCGCGGGATTGCCGGCCTGGGGCCTGCTGCCGAATCCCGGTTGGCGTGACATCATTCTTTCTTATCAACCGAAAAGTTCCGCGACGCTTTATTCAGATTTCTCCGCGATGCGTGTGACCTTGGAGTTAGAAAAACTCGGCCTTGTAGTACCGAAAGTCATGGAGTCGATCTGGGACCCAGAAGTCAGTTTCTGGGCTAAGTATCCGCGCAAGCATTTCAGTCCTAAGACGGGTGAGCGCGGTGGCTACAGTATTTATGGCGACGTTCATGACCCCAACGCTTGGGTGATTAAAGAATGGTGCGGCCATGCCGGATTGTTTGGAACAGTGAGCGGCGTTTGTCGCACGCTCTTGAACCTTGAGAAGGAAACTTCTTTCATCAGCAAAACAAAAACGGCTCTCAAGGGACATGAACATCGCTTCATCAACGGCTGGGATCGCGTTGAAAATCCTGCCAACACTTTGGCCGGTGTGGGATGCTCTCAGCACACGTTTGGACATCTCGGTTTCACGGGCACTTCGGTTTGGATTGATGCCGATAAACGCAAGGGGCATGTGATTCTCTCAAATACCACGCGTGATGGCTGGTACTGCAAAGACGGCCTCAATGAAATGCGCCGAGCGATCGGTGAGTGTGTCTGGAGGGGGTGATGCCATGCAACTGACCTGTCATTATTGCTTTGAGCCTTTCACTCTGACTCTCTTTATTGAAGATGGAGAGGAACAAGAGTTCATTACCGACTGTGAAGTCTGCTGCCATCCCCTCCAAATCAATGCTGTTTGGAATGAAGATGAAGGCCGCTTCTCGGTAGACGTCTCACCCGGCTGATCTATACTTAAAGAAACAAGGATGTTTCTTATGCGTCAGCACTTTTATGGGCTCACAGTCGTACTCATTGCCTTCAATATTTTTTGTGCCTTCATGTGGCCCACAGGTTTGTGGTCGCTTGTCGTTATCGTTCCATTTCTCATTATTGGCTTCAACGACGCTCTTCAAACTCGCCAGGCCATCCGACGTAACTTTCCGGTGCTGGGAAATTTTCGCTATCTCTTAGAAATGATCCGACCAGAAATTAATCAGTACTTCATTGAGAGTAATACCGACGGAGCACCTATCAATCGCGAGAACCGTTCAGTGGTTTATCAGCGTGCGAAAAAGGTCACGGACACTATTCCTTTCGGAACCCAGCAAGATGTTTACCGTGAAGGTTACGAGTTTGTGGGCCACTCTATGCGTCCCTTGCACGTGGACCCAGCTTCTTTGCGTGTCACCGTCGGTGGCCCACAGTGCACGCGTCCTTACGATGCTTCTATTTTTAATATTTCGGCCATGAGCTACGGTTCACTTTCACAAAATGCTTTGCTTGCTCTCAACGGCGGCGCCAAAGATGGTGGCTTTGCCCACAATACGGGCGAGGGCGGTTTGTCCTCTTGGCATCTGGAAAATGGTGGCGACATCATTTGGCAAATCGGGACGGGCTACTTTGGGTGCCGCGATGAGAAAGGAAATTTTCATCCGGAACTCTTCGCGCAAAAAGCCGGCAATGTGTCTGTGAAAATGATTGAGATCAAACTCAGTCAGGGCGCCAAGCCTGGTCACGGGGGTATTTTGCCCAAAGAAAAACTCACGGAAGAGATTTCGAAAATTCGTAACGTTCCTATGGGATTTGATGTTGTTTCTCCTCCGGGACATTCAGCGTTTAGTACGCCCGTGGAGCTGTTGCAGTTTGCGCAACGTTTGCGCCATCTCTCGGGCGGCAAGCCGATTGGACTTAAACTTTGCATCGGCCGCGAAGAAGAATTCATTTCACTTTGCAAAGCGATGGTGGAAACAAAAATCTACCTTGATTACATATCTGTCGATGGTGGCGAAGGCGGCACGGGGGCGGCCCCTCTTGAATTCTCTAATTCAGTTGGGATGCCGGGCACAGATGCCATCGTTTTTGTGGTGAATGCTTTGCGCGGCTTTGGTCTCAAGACTCATATTCGCGTTTTTGCTTCCGGCAAACTGACCACCGCTTTTGGTTTGATTCGCTTGATGTCTCTCGGTGTAGATGTCATGTATGCCGCCCGGCCTTTCTTACTCGCTCTGGGTTGCATCCAGGCCCTACGCTGTAACACCAACGAATGCCCTACCGGTGTGGCCACGCAAGATCCGCGCCTCACGAAAGGTTTGGTGGTGAAGGATAAGCGCACGCGGGTGAAGAATTTCCACGGGCAAACACTAAGAACTGTGGCCGAAATCATCGGGGCCATGGGCCTTCATTCCCATCGTGAGCTGCGCCCTGAGCATCTTCGTCGTCGTGTTTCTCAGTTTGAGGTGAAGAGCTGGCAGGATTTGGTGGAATGGGTACCCGAGGAAACTTGGCTACATACGCCACCTGTACGCTGGTCCAAGAAGTGGAGTGACATCACCTCGAGCCATTTCTAAGCGTGTTGCAAAGCATTACGAAATTGT
>JBEIPE010000447.1:0-1770 GCA_040377215.1 Halobacteriovoraceae bacterium | reverse complement strand
TCTCGTGAAGCTGCGCTAAGAAACTCAGCGCTCCGCTTAGTCCTGGAGTCCCCAGCCTTTCTTCACGCTTTGAATTTTTTGCTGAATCTCGTTCCATTCAACCTCATCAACGGAATCGGCGATCACGCCACATCCTGCTGGTATAAAAATATGATCTGCTCGCAAACGCATTTGTCTCAACGCTACTAACGCCCACACACGGCCATCGTGACGATTTCTCACCACCCACGGAGCTGCATAGTCTGCGCGGGTTTCATGCCCGGGCAAATTGTACAACCACTGCTGGCCTTCAGGTGTTCGCGGGAACACACCGACGGCCGGTGTTGGATGCAAAATCTTTAACAGCTCAGCGGCATCAAGTTCACTGTGTGCTTTGAGTTCAATCGGCGTGCGCAGATGTTCTACGCTGCCGGCCTTAAACCACTCACGCTCTCCTGCGGTCACTTCACCAAAAACACTTAAACGTTGTTGAATATCATTTACCACAAGCTCGTGTTCGCGCGCGTCCTTCTTCTCTTGGACATGATTTCTCTCTTGGCCGGGCCAGCGTGTACCGGCGAGTGCCATGGTATGCAACACGCGACCACCGGCCTCAATGCGGAAAAGCCATTCAGGAGTGGCCCCTAAGACGCTCTCGGTCTCTAGCTCAGCGCCATAGAGAACTAAGTTAGGGGCGAGGTTTCGGGCCCGTGAGAGCAGATTTTCCCAGTCCTTGTGGGCTTCGGCCCAAGAAGCGGTCTGATAGGCCCAAGGGACACCTTTTTGGACGAGACCTTGGGAGATAAGTGCTTGAAGTTGTTGAAAAGAGTGGGAGAATTCGTTCCGGGGAGAGGTTTTCCAGTCCAAGGGAAAGGCCAGACTTTTCCCCAACAAATCTTCTCGTCGAAGGATTCGTGAGTGCCTGGCGTTAAGAAATCTTGGACTATCAACAGTATGAGGTTTAAAAGGCATGATAGCGATTTCCCATTCTGTGTCTGAAGACGACAGAGACCAGGGTCCCTCGAGGAGGAGCACTTGGTTGGGAGAGATCTCAAAAATAAATCGACCTTTCATGGAAAGGTCATCATAGGGAGGAGCCTGCATGAATGTAAAGTTCGCAGGACTCGATATCGGGGGCAAAAATTTTACCGTAATCGCGGGCCCCTGTGCGATTGAGAACGAAGATCAAATGATGCAAGCGTCTCATGCAGTGAAAGCTGCGGGGGCCGATGTTTTGCGCGGCGGGCTTTATAAGCTCCGCACTCGTCCTGATGCCTTCCAAGGTTTGGGTCGCGATGCATTTCCGATGGTAAAAACCGCCAAGCAAAAAACGGCCTTACCATTTCTCACGGAGATCACTTCGGTGTCTCAAGTGGAAGCTCTCGTGGACATCGCCGATTTCATCATGGTGGGCACTCGTAACATGTACAACTACGATCTCTTGAAAGAGCTCGGCCGTGTACGTATTCCGATCGTATTGAAGCGTGGCATGTCAGCGAAGGTCGAAGAGTGGATCAATGCCGCTGAGTACATCGCTCGCGGCGGTAACGATAAGATTATTCTTTGCGAACGCGGTATTCGCACATTCGAAACGGCGACTCGTAACACGCTCGATCTCGCGGGTGCTCTGTGGGTGAAACAACGTTCAGCGCTTCCGGTGATCGTTGATCCAAGTCACGGCACGGGTATTCCTGCTTTGATTCCTGGTATGGCCGCTGCGACTCTCGCCGCTGGTCTCGATGGGGTTATGGTGGAAGTGCATCCGATGCCTTCGGCTGCTCTCTCTGATGG
>JBEIPE010000397.1:0-2280 GCA_040377215.1 Halobacteriovoraceae bacterium | reverse complement strand
GGCCCATAGGAATAAACTCGTTCAGGAAGAAAAGTATCACGACAGGTATCTTCTAAAATCATCGGCCAATGACCGAGACCTTTGACCTCCACATCAATCAAAGCACCCGCGATAGGAAGGTCGGCGCGGCCTAATTCAGAGCGGGTGACCCATTGAACATGCCCTTCAGGAAAACTCTTCCGCAGGCGTACTTCATATTTTTTGTCTCCCAGCGTGACACTCAGGAATCCGGGAACACCCGCCTCTCCTCGTGCCCAACACTCCAAGTAACGCGGTTGGCATTTGAGAAAGGCCGGTGCGATGTGCGGGGAGAAGGGCAAATTCCCGCATGCCCACGAGGCTTTTTTGAATTTTCCATCGCGGTCACCCTCTTGCCAGCGATCGAGTAAGGCCGGCATGGCCGAGAGAACCACTTCCGTCATGCGATCTTCCTCATTCCCCAATTCCACAAGCGAGGAGCCTCTCTGCCAGAGGAAGAAGGTCAAAAACGCCAATACCATTCCAGAGAGGAGTGCCAGCGTGATTTTTGTTATACTAGGAGGAAGTTTAGGGCCTTTACTCACACAGGACTGCCATATGAAATGGATGGAAGAAGTAAACAAAGAGCACGGAAAAACAACTTGGGTTCGCTCATTTGATGAGTATATGAAAATCTTCGAGAAAGAGCCAACTCGAGAAGCACGCACCACCTCACTTTATCTCAAAGACATGTTTGATTACTTCGGCCGCTCACCGCAAGGCGGTTTTAATCTCTTCACTCGTGAGCATTCTGACTCGCCACCGGTTCACGGCCAGGTTCATGTCCAACAAAGAGTTTACCAGGCGCTGAATAACTTCATCGAAGAAGGGTTCAACAACAAGTTCCTGCTCCTCGTTGGCCCCAACGGTTCGTCGAAATCCAGCCTCATCAAAAAAATCATGCTCGCCACGGAAGACTATGCCAACACGGACGCCGGTGGTCTGTGGACCTTCAGCTGGATCTTCCCCATCGATACCTTCGTCAAAGGCAGCCTGGGTCTCTCCAGCGCGCCGGGTGATAAGCACCTTACGTCTTATGCCTATCTCGAAGACAAAGACATCAGCGCCATTTTGACCTCTGAATTGAAAGACCATCCGCTCCTTCTCATTCCACAGAAGGCCCGTCACGCGCTCATTAACGATGCACTTAAAAATGAGCCCGCTCGTCTCGAAGCCGTCCAAAAATCCTACCTGTGGACTGGCGATCTATCTCAGCGCAATCGCATGGTGTTTGATGCTCTTCTCAAAAACCACAAAGGGAACTACGAAGAAGTATTCAAATACATCCGCGTCGAGCGTCTCTTCATCAATCGCCGCTACTCGTCGGGTGCGACCACCATTGAACCGCAGCTTCATGTGGATGCACAGATGCAACAGATCACCATGGATCGCCGTCTCGCCTCTTTGCCACCGTCATTGCAGTCATTGAATCTTTTCAACATGAACGGCGAAGTGGTGCACGCAAACCGCGGCATCCTCGAGTTCTCTGATCTTTTGAAACGTCCCCTGGATACCTTCAAGTATCTTTTGATGACCATGGAATCAAAGACCATCAACATCGGCGGGATTCTTACGGAGCTCGACATCTTCTTCATTGGTTCATCCAACGAGATCCATTTCTCGGCTTTCAAACAGCACCCCGACTTCAACAGCTTCAAGGGCCGCTTCACGTTTGTCCGTGTGCCGTACTTGATGAGCTATCGCGATGAAGAAAAAATTTATCAGGGCCAAGTGAAGAACGTAGAAGACAAGGGTCGCTTTGAACCCCACGCGCTCGAAACTCTGTGTCTGTGGTCAGTCATGAGCCGGATGCGTGCACCATCGGCACGCAATTACCGTGAAGAAAAACTGGGCAAGATTGCAGAGGACATGGATCCTCTCGAGAAATGTTTGTTCTATGCCCACCTCGAGACACCTGATTATCTCGACGGTGAATCAAAACAAATCCTCAAGCTTCATCTTGATGATGTGACTCGCGAATTTGAAAACGATGGGATGTACGAAGGTAAATTCGGCATTTCACCTCGTGAAGTGAAGAATATTATCTACGAGCTTGCCGATCAAAATGCCTGCGTGACCTTTGTAGAAGTGCTGGATGCTTTAAAAGATCTAAGCGAGAAAAAACAAGACTTCGACTTCCTCAATATCACTCCCCAGGGTGACTACCATCACCCACGCCGCCACATCGATTTGATTGAGGACCATGAACTCACACAACTCGATCAAGAAGTTCGCGAATCACTGGGACTCGTGGATGAACGC